>DVKA01000142.1 GCA_018716365.1 Candidatus Caccocola faecipullorum | reverse complement strand
GGACGCCGAAGGCCGCGCGGAGATTTTCCTCCGTCACGATATCCTCCGACGCGCCGAAGCGCGCCGAGCCGTCCGGCATGACGAGCAGCGATTTGCACGAGAGCTCGAGCGCGTGCTCCGGGTAGTGCGTGCTGAAGAGCGCACTCATTCCGCGTTCGCGGCAGAGCGAGGCGACGGTGCCGAGCAGCCGCGCCTGATTCCGAAAGTCGAGGTTGGACTCCGGCTCGTCGAGGATGAGCAGCTCGGGCTCTGACGCGAGCGCACGCGCGAGGACGACGAGCTGATATTCGCCGCCGCTTATGCGGCTGCAAAGCCTGCCCGCAAGCTGCGGAATCCCCGCGAGCTCGAGTGCCGCGCGCGCCTTCCGCTCGTCCTCCGCGGATGGCGTGGCGAAGGGCCCCATGCAGGGCAGCCGCCCGAGCAGAACCATCTCCATAACGGTGTAGACGAAGGCCGAGGGCCGCGCCTGCGGCACATAGCCGACGCGGCGGCGGAACTCGCGCGGCGGCAGGCTGCGCACCTCCGCGCCGTCGAGATAGGTCGCCCCCTCGCTCCACGCGCGGAGCCCCGCGGCGCAGCGGATGAGCGTCGTCTTGCCCGCTCCGTTCGCCCCGAGTATCGAGAGCCGTTCGCCGCTTTCGAGGCTGAAATTCACGCCGCGCAGCACGTAGCCGCCCGCGCCGTAGCGGAAAGCGCCGCCGCGCGTCTCGAACTTCATCCCCTTATGCCCCCGCTGCGCCGCAGCAGGAAAATAAAGAAGGGCGCGCCTATTATCGAGGTCAGTATCGAGGCCGGAATCTCCGAAGCCGCAGCGCTGCGCGCCGCCGTGTCTATCGCCAGCATGAAAAGCGCGCCGAGGACGAGGCTCGCAGGGACGACGCGCCTGTTGTCAGCGCCGAACAGCATACGGGAAGCGTGCGGCACGAGCAGGCCGACCCAGCCGATGAGGCCGCACATCGAGACGACGGCCCCCGTTATCAGAGCCGCGCCGGCGATCACCGCGAGGCGCAGGCAGCGCAGGTTCACGCCGAGAGCGACGGCCTCGTCGTCGGAGAGCGAGGCGGCGTTTAGCCGCCAGCGCGCGAGCCAGATTATCAGAACGCCGGCGATTATCGCGGGCGAGCCGAGCGCGAGGCTATCGCGCGTCGCGCCGGAGAGGCTTCCCATGAGCCAGAAGGTTATCGCTGGAAGCACGTCCTGCGGGTCGGCGGCGAATTTTACGAGAGAGACGAGCGCCGAGAAGAGCGCGCTCACGACCATGCCGGCCAGTATCATCATGATGACGGGCGACGAGCCTCGCACTCGGCTGACTGCGAGGACGAGAACTACGGCGGCAAGCCCCGCGGTGAATGCCGAGAGCTGGACGAATGCCGGGGAAAATCCCGCAAGTATGCCGAGAGCCGCGCCGAACGACGCGCCCGTCGCTACTCCTAGGGTGTCCGGCGTCGCGAGCGGATTCGAGAAAAGCGACTGGAAGGCGGCGCCCGAGACGGCAAGCCCCGCGCCAGCGAGCATGGCGAGAACCACGCGCGGCAGCCTGATATTGAGCAGAACGCCGCGCGTCAGCTCCGCGTTCTCAATTTCGCCGAAGAATGAGGGACACAACGCCGAAAGCGCCTCGCCCGCCGAAATAGGGAAACGTCCAAAGCAGAGCGCCGCAAATGCGGAAAGCGCAAGCGCAGCGGCGCAGAGCAAAATCAGCGCGGCGCTCCCCTTCAACGGCCCGCGCCTCCGCCCTGCGGCGCGCCGAAGATTTCGCGCGCGCGTCCCTCGCTCACGTCGATGCCGAAAATTTCCTTATAATACTTTACCGCCTGCTTCGGCAGGTCGATGTCGCCGAAAGTATCTGGATATACGGCGCGCGCGAGCCAGAGCAGAGCCAGCGGAGCGTCCGGCCCCGGCGTGTAGGTGCGGTAGAGCGCGAGCGGCATTTTATAGACCGCGCCGCGGCGCACAGCTTCGACCGGCTTCCACCCCGCGTCCGAAATTATGTCGCGCGGCGCGAGTTTCGTGAAGTTCGTTATGAATACGACGTCTGGATTCCATTTATAAATCTGCTCCATCGTGACGGCGGCGTTCGAACGCTCCGCCGTTATCTCGGACGCGGCGTTCTCCGCGCCGATCGCCTCGCACCAGTACTGCCCGAAGAAATTCTTCCCCGACGTTACGATTTTCCCACTTTCAGAGCGCACGATGAAAAGGACTTTCTTCCGCTCGCTTTGCGGGATGAGCGCCGCGCGCGCCTTCGTCAGTTCGAGCGCGCGCCGCCCGTAAGCGACGGCCCGCTTCCCAACTTCCGCGCGCTCGGGAAAAATCTCCGCGAGCGCCTTTATCCACTCTTCGTAGGTGCGCAGAACGTCGTAGCCCCACTTCGACGGAGAGACGGGAACACAGGCAAGCCCCGCGTTTTCGAGCGCGCGGCCCGCGGTTTTGTCCGCTTCGAGATAGAACACGGCGTCCGGCCGCAGCGTCATAAGTTCCTCGACGTTGACGCCCGCGCCTGATGCGAACGAGGTCTCCGCTTTCAGCAGCTCCGGGAAAAGTTCGCCGAGAAGCCCTTCGCGCGCCGCGCTCATCGACGCTGGCGGGATTGCGATGATTTTTTCGGCCGAGCCGAGATAGAGGCATAGGACGGAAGGAAAGGGCAAAATCCCCGCGACGGCGGCGCGCTCGATCTTCGGCGGAAGCGCGGCGCGCGCGGCGCGCGGAGCGGGAAGGCACGAAAGAGCGGCGAAAGCCGCCGCAAGCAGAAAAATAAAAAATCTCATTTCCACGCCTCCCGCGCAAAATCTCGGCGATTCTCCGCGCATATTAGCACAAGGCGCGGAGCGCGGCAACACGGCGGAGCGCGGCGCGATTTCCTTATTCTATTTTTCGCCCTTATAAGCTATCATTTATTGTACGGAATCAGGCGCGCGGATTTTCACGAACGCGCCGCCGAATTACGCGACGAGGGGGAAAGCGGATGGCGGACGAAAAAAATATTAAAACGAACGGCGAAGACGACAAAACAAAAAAAATCAACGAACTCGGACGAAAACTCAAAGAGCTCCGCGAGGCGCAGGGCATAACGCTCGCACACGCCTCCGAGGCCACGAAGATACAGAAAAAATACATCTCCGCAATAGAGGAAGGGCGGCTCGAAGAGCTGCCGAAGGGGCCCTACTGCCGCAGCTTCCTGCGCCAGTACTGCGCGTTTCTCAACGCGCCGGATATGTGGGCGAAGTACGACCCGCTCACGCGCGGCGGCAACGTCACGCTCGAAGACTTCAAGGCCTCGAACGAAGAGCCGGACATGGCGGTGACTCCCGGCGTATTCCGCCGCTCGCCGCGCTTCTGGATATACCTGCTCGTCGTAGTTTCACTCGCGGCGGCCTTCTGGGTGACGCTGCGCTACCGCGGAGAGATTTCGACCTCCGCGACGACGCCGCTTGAAGGCGGCACCGCGCCGATAGTCCGCGAGCGGCAGGAGAAACACGCCGCCTCGGCTGACGTTTCGTCCGACATAGCCGCCGCGCTCTCAGCAGACGCCGCGGCTCCCGCGTCGGTGGATTTAAGCTGGATGGACGGAAAGCAGCCCGCCCCTAAGCCGGCGCAGCCCGCGGCGGCGGACGCGCCCGCGCAGCAGAAGCCAGCGGCTCCGGCGCAGGCGAAACCCGCGGCCAAAACTCCGCTGCTCACGCTTACGGCGCGCGCGAACAGCTGGCTGCGCATCAGCGAGGGCGACAAGGTACTTTACCAGGGAATCATGAAACCCGGCGAGAAAAAAGAATTCCGCGTGAACGCCGCGCGCCCGCTGCGCGTCAGGTGCGGCAACCCGGCGGCGACGGACGCGGCGTGGTTCGACGCCGCGCCGAAAGCCCTCGGCGGCGGCAAAAATCCCGTGACGAAATACTACTGGAGCGACGGAGCCGTCACAGATACGGACAAACGATAAACCGGCGGATGGGCGCAGAACTTTCGCGCGCGGCGCGAATTTGCCGCCGCGCACTTGTCTGTTCGCGCGGTTATAAAGTAATATAATAGTTTGAACGGCGCGGCTTTCCGGCGCGCGCCGTCGGTTTTTTGAAAAATATTCCGGCGGGAGAAAATCCCCGCCCGTCCAAAATTACAGGGAGGCGGTTGTGATGGAAGCAGTCAAGGCTCCACGCGGCACGAGGGACATACTCGGCGGCGAATCGTGGAAATGGGCCTATGTGACGCAGATGTGCCGCGACGTCGCGGACGATTACGGATACAGGGAAGTTCATCTCCCGATCTTCGAGCACACGGAGCTCTTCTGCCGCGGAGTCGGCGAGACGACCGACGTCGTCGAAAAGGAAATGTACACCTTCACGGACAAGGGAGGACGCAGCATCACGCTCCGCCCGGAGCTCACCGCCTCGATGGTCCGCTCATACCTCGAAAACGAAATGAATAAGGGCGCGCAGCCCGCGAAACTCTGGAGCATCGGCCCGATGTTCCGCTACGAGCGCCCGCAGAAGGGACGCTACCGCCAGTTCGTGCAGTTCGACATCGAGGCGCTCGGCGCGCAGGACGCATACGTCGACCTCGAAGTCATCGACTTCTCGATGGAGCTCTACCGCAGGCTCGGCCTCTCGAACCTTCAGGTCATCCTCAACTCCGTCGGATGCCCAAAGTGCCGCCCGGTCTACCGCAAGGCGCTTCAGGAATATCTGAGCTCGCGCTACGACGAGCTCTGCGACACCTGCAAGAGCCGCTTCGACAGAAACCCGCTGCGAATCCTCGACTGCAAGAGCCCGATATGCAAGGAAATCACAGAGGGCGCGCCGGCAGTCATGGAATACCTCTGCGACGAATGCAAAGAGCATTTCGAGCAGCTGCGCCGCGGCCTCGACAGGATAGGCGCGTCGGTCGTCCTCGACAAACGCCTCGTCCGCGGCCTCGACTACTACACAAAGACAGCCTATGAAATTCAGTCGGGCGACCTCGGCTCGCAGAACGCCGTCTGCGGCGGCGGACGCTACGACAACCTCGCGGAGTCCATCGGCGGCCCGCACGTCCCCGGCGTCGGCTTCGCCTCGGGCGTCGAGCGCGTAATCATCACGATGGAGGCGCAGGGCTGCACCTTCGGCAGGAAGCCGGAGACGCGGGCCTACGTCGTCGCGGCCGAGCCCGCGGCGCGTCTGGAGGCGATGGCGCTCGCGCGCGAGCTGCGCACGCACCGCATATCCGCCGACCTCGACTACATGGGGCGCGGCATGAAGGGCCAGATGAAGAGCGCCGGCAACACGGCGCGCTTCGCCTGCATCCTCGGCGCGAGCGAGCTCGAAAAGGGCGTCGTCACGCTCAAGGACATGAGCGCCGGAACGCAGGAAGAGCTGACGCGCGAACAGCTTATCAACAAACTCAAAGCATAGCGAATAAAAATCTTAATCATAAACCGGAGAGGATCTTAATCAATGGAAAGATATTTTGACGCATCGTGGCGCAGGACGATGTACTGCGGAACGCCGCGCGCCGAAGACGCGGGCAGGAAGGCCGTCCTCAACGGCTGGCTCAGATGCCGCCGCGACCTCGGGGGAATCATCTTCATAGAGCTCTGGGACAAGACCGGAGTGACGCAGATAGTCTTCAACCCCGAGCTCAACGCCGAGGCGCACGACCGCGCCGGCGCGCTGCGCAGCGAATACGTGCTCGCCGTCAAGGGCACGCTCCGCAAGCGCCCCGAAGGGACCGAGAACCCCGACCTTGCGACCGGCGAAGTGGAGCTTCTCGTCGAGGACTTCATCGTACTCGCGCCGTCGAAGCTGCCGCCCTTCGAGCTTGACAACGCAGACGAGGTCAACGAAGACCTGCGCATGAAATACCGCTATCTCGACATCCGCCGCGAATCGATGCAGCGCAACCTCCGCACGCGCCACGACGTTACGCGCTACACGCGCAACTACTTCGCCGACAACGGCTTCATCGACATCGAAACGCCGATGCTCACGAAGTCCACGCCGGAAGGCGCGCGCGACTATCTTGTGCCGAGCCGCGTCAATCCCGGATGCTTCTACGCGCTGCCGCAGTCGCCGCAGCTCTTCAAACAGCTTCTCATGGTCGGCGGCTGCGACCGCTATATGCAGATAGCGAAGTGCTTCCGCGACGAAGACCTCCGCGCCGACCGCCAGCCGGAGTTCACACAGCTCGACCTTGAGATGAGCTTCATCACCGAAGAGGATATAATGACGCTCGTCGAAAACTACCTCGCGGGGCTCTTCAAGGAGATAAAGGGCGTCGAGGTCAAGACGCCGTTCCTCCGCATGACCTGGAACGAAGCGATGAACAAATACGGCATCGACAAGCCCGACATGCGCATCCCGATGGAGATGGTCAGCCTCGAAGAAGTCTTTAAGGACGGAGAGAACCCATTCGCGCAGCTCGTAGCCAACGGCGGCACGATCAAGGGGCTCCGCCTGCCCGGCGGCGCGACACTCTCGCGCAAAGAGCTCTCCGACCTCGAAGGCCGCGCGAAATCGCTCGGCGCGAAGGGCATGGCGAACTTCCAGGTCAAGGAAGGCGAGCTCAAAGGGCCGCTCGTCAAATTCCTCAACGAAGAGCAGCTTGCGAAGCTGCGCGAACTTTCCGCCATTGAAAACGGAGACGCGCTCTTCATCATGGCCGACGAAAGCTGGCGCAAAGCCTGCGAGATACTTGGACAGATACGCCTCGAACTCGGCCGCGCGCGCGGAATGGTCGAAGAGGGCTTCCGCTTCCTCTGGGTGACGGAGTTCCCGCTCTTCGAATGGGACGACGAAAGCGGACGCTACACCGCCGTCCACCACCCATTCACCGCGCCGATGGACGAAGACGTGCAGTATATGCTCACCGAGCCCGGCAAAGTCCGCTCGCGCGCATACGACGTCGTGCTCAACGGAACTGAGCTCGGCGGAGGCTCCATAAGAATCCACAATCCTGAGATGCAGCAGATCGCCTTCCGCGCGCTCAACTTCACGCCCGAGGCAGCGAAGGAGCGCTTCGGCTTCCTGCTCGAAGGCCTCAGCTACGGCACGCCGCCGCACGGCGGGCTCGCCATCGGCCTCGACCGCCTCGTCATGCTCATGACCGGCAGCAAGTCGATACGCGACGTCATGGCCTTCCCGAAGAACCAGAAGGCCCAGTGCCCGATGACGGAGGCTCCATCCGAAGTCGAATCCAAGCAGCTCGAAGAGCTTTCGATAAAGGTAGTCGAGCCGCTCGCCTAAACGCGGCGCTCAGAAAAATCCTGAAATCCATAAAAGACGGCAGGCCCAACGCCCGCCGTCTTTTTTGTGCGTAGCCCCTAGCCCCGCTGCAAGCAGAGAGACGCAAAAACCGCGCGCTTGTTCGCACGGCGCGGTATAATTTATAATAGCTTTG
The DNA here is from genome assembly GCA_018716365.1 of Candidatus Caccocola faecipullorum. Taxonomy (GTDB): domain Bacteria; phylum Synergistota; class Synergistia; order Synergistales; family Synergistaceae; genus Caccocola; species Caccocola faecipullorum. Next base: position 10,321 of record DVKA01000142.1, on the reverse strand, counting down.
AGGAAAGCACGAAACAAATACAAGGGTATGGAGGTAATATCAAAATGCCGAAACTTCGTTATCTTGGACACAGCGCCTTCTACGTCGAAGGGACGGGGCTAAAAGCCCTCATCGACCCGTTCCTTACCGGAAACCCGCTCGCGGCCGCCAAAGCCGCCGACTTCACCGACGTGAACGCGATATTCCTCACGCACTGCCACGGCGACCACATCGGCGACACGATAGAAATCGCCAAACGCACCGGCGCGACCGTCTTCAGCTGCAACGAGACGGCTGGCTGGCTCGCCTCGCAGGGAATCAAGGTCGAGGGAATGCACATCGGCGGACGCGCGCGCTTCGGATTCGGCCGCGTGAAGCTCACTCCGGCGTGGCACGGCGACCCGATAATCGCGGAAGGCAACGTCCGCTACGGCGGCGTAGCCTGCGGCTTCGTCATCGAAGTCGACGGCAGAAAAGTCTACCACGCCGGCGACACGGGACTCACGATGGAGATGAAACTCCTCGAAGCCGAAAAAATAGACGTCGCCTGCCTGCCGATAGGCGGATACTTCACGATGGACTACGAGGACGCCGCGCGCGCCGCGGGATTCATCCGCCCGCTCAAGGTCGTGCCGATGCACTACAACACCTTCCCCGCAATAAAAGCCGACCCCGCAGTGTTCGAACTTCACGTCAAAGAGACGGCGCAGGGAACCGACGTCGTAATCATGCAGCCCGGCGAAACGCTGGACTTCTAAGGGAGACGATAGAACATGGAAAATTTCCGCGAACTTGCGGAACGCAGGCAGAGCTGCCGCAACTTTAAGGAAGAGCCGGTAAAGCCGGAGCTCCTCCGCCGCTGCGTCGAGACCGCCGCGCTCGCGCCCTCCGGCTGCAACAGCCAGCCGTGGCGCTTCACGATAGTCACCGAGGCCGAAAAGCGCGCCGGCCTCTCGAAAATAGCGCAGGAGATGGGGCTCAACGCGTGGAGCGAAAAAGTCCCCGCCTTCATCGTAGTCTCAGAAATCGAAGAGCCGAAACTCATGCCGAAGGTCATGGAACACTACCACGACGCGAAGCGCTTCGCCGAAGGCGACGTCGGCATGGCGACAGCCTACCTCGTCCTCGAAGCCGCGGAGCTCGGCCTCGCCTCATGCATCATCGGCTGCTTCAACAACGCCGACGTGATAAAGCTCCTCGGCCTCCCAGAGGGCGACACCGTCCGCGCGATAATAGCCGTAGGCTACGCCGCCGACGAAACCATCCGCCCCAAGCAGCGCAAGCCCCTCGACGAAATCCTCAAAACCCTGTAACACAAAGGGAGAGGCTCCGGCCTCTCCCGATTTTTTTACCGCGCGGCTGGAGCTGCGGCTGATGTACGCAATACCCGGCGATGCCGCCGCGTTGATTCCATCGCCTCAATTCGCGGCGGTTCCGGCAAATCTACGTGTTTTTCTTTATTCTTGAGAACATTGTATTTTTCACAAAAGCCGCTATTATGTAGATAGTGTTTTTATCTTCCGGCGAAGGGAGGACGGCGCGGTGAATATGGGCCTGTGAGAAGCTGATACAGTGCATGGAATGCATCCGTATAGTGCGAAACGCCTGACGCCGCAGCCGCTCTCGTCCAGATAAATTTTCCAGATTTCATAAAACCTGCAAAGGACGGAACGCAGCGCCGCGCTGCGCGTTTCGGCGTGTCCCGCTCTCACGGGCGCGGCGCGGGGACGTACCGCGCCGTGTGGTTGTTTATATGCTGCAAAAAATTTAAAACAGGAGTGGTAAATCATGATGAAAAGCTGTATAGCGGCCTTTTTCGGCCTCGCGCTCTTCTGCGGCGCCGCTTTCGCCGCGGACGACAAGATCACGGTCTGGTTCGACGCGGGCGGCAGCCCCGGAGAGCCCTACGCCCGCACGCTCCAGAACGGCGCGCAACAGGCCGCGGACGATCTCGGCATCGACATTAAGTTCGTTTACACCGACTGGAACGCAGAGAAGATGATCACGAGCTTCCGTCAGGGTATGGCGACGAATCCCGACGGCATGGTGGTCATCGGAGCGCCTGGCGACGACGCCTATATGCCGCTGATCGGAGAGGCGATAGGTAAGGGAATTCAGGTCATGTGCGTCGATACGCCGCTGCCGAAGACCTTCGAGAAATACCAGCCGCAGGGCTTCAGCTATATCGGCGTAAACAACTACGGGCAGGGCGAGATGATGGCGAACCGCTGCATAAGCCACTTCGGCCTTAAAAAAGGCGACAAGGTCTTTATCTGGGGCCTTCGCAGCGTCCCCGGACGCGGCCTGCGCGCGCAGGCGATGACCGACGTTTTCACGAAGGCGGGACTTGAGGTGGATTATCTCGAAATTTCGCCTGAGGCGAACAAGGAAGCTACGCTCGGCGCGCCTATTCTCACGGGCTATATCGCCTCGCACAAGGACTGCAAGCTCATCGTCATCGACCACGCGGCGCTGACGGCTCAGGCGGGCACGGCTCTGCGCTCCGCGGGCATCAAGCCGGGCGCGGTGCAGATAGCGGGCTTCAGCCTCTCGCCCGCGACGGCCGAGGCCATTAAGGCTGGATATGTCGGCCTTGTCTCCGAGGGTCAGCCTTATATGATGGCCTATCTCGCGGTCAATCAGATAGTCCTCAACAAGCGCGGCAGCTTCGGCGGAATTTACGTCGACACGGCGGGCGGCTTCGTGACAAAGGACAACATAGAGCAGATAGCGCCGCTCGCGGAGAAGGCCATACGTTAGCGAATATGACTAAAATCCTGGAGATGCGGGACGTCCGCAAATCTTTCGGGAGCGTCCACGCCCTTCGGGGCGTGGACTTTTCCCTTGAGCGCGGGGAGATTACGGCGCTGCTCGGCGACAACGGCGCGGGCAAGTCTACGCTGATTAAGATAATCTCGGGCCTCTACGCGCCGACCTCCGGCACTGTCGAGATAAACGGCGAGCGCGTCAAGCAGTTCAGCGTCGCGCACGCACGCAGCCTCGGCGTCGAGGCGGTCTATCAGGACAGGGCGCTCGGCGTGTCGCAGCCGCTCTGGCGCAATTTATTCGCCGGGCGGCATATCAAGACGCGTTTCGGCCTCATCGACGTGAAGCGCGAGCGCGAGGCGGCGGCGGATATTATCGCGCATCTCGGCCTCTCGGGCGCGGGAATATCGCCGGACACTCCGGCGGCGTCGCTCTCTGGCGGCGAGCGTCAGGGGCTGGCGATAGGGCGCGCGATGTACTTCAAGGCAAGCGTCGTGATTCTCGACGAGCCGACGACGGCGCTCGCTGTCAGCGAGGCGGAGAAGGTGCTCGACTTCATGCGGCTACTGAAGTCCGAGGGGCGCTCCGTCGTCGTCATCACGCACACGATAGAGCACGCGCACCGCGTCGCAGACAGGTTCGTAATTCTCTCGCACGGCAGGGTCTTCGGCGAATGGCGCAAAGACGAGCTTTCAGAGAGCGGCCTCTTCACGCGGCTGATGGAGGCGGAGAGATGAATTTTTCCGATTTTGCAAAGAACAGCAAAAACCAGCTGATAATCACCGCTGTGCTCTTCGCGCTGTGGGCCTTCTTCGCGGTCTGCGCGCCCGGGGCGTTCCTTTCGGGCAGCATATACATGACATTCCTTTCGACGATTCCGTTCATCATGGTCGTAGCGACGGCGATGACGCTGGTCGTCGTCACAGGCGAGATGGATTTGTCTTTCGCCTCGAACATGGCGATGTCGGGCTTCGTATTCGCGCTCGTCTCGAAGGCCACCGGCTCCGTCCTCGCCGGCGCGGCTGCGGGCGTGGCGGCGGGACTCGCGATAGGATTTGTAAACGGCTTTATGATTACGCGCACCGGCGTGCCAGCCATCGTCGCAACGATAGGCTTCGACTTTTTCTGGCGCGGAACTGTTATGCTGCTCTCCGGCGGCACTGCGATACCGCTCGGCATCGAGCTCAAGCTGGACAACCCGGAGATAGCCGTGCTCGTCGGCAGGCTCGGCGGATTTCTGCCCATGCAGTCTGTCTGGGCTGTGTTATTCGCCGCCGCTACGGCGCTCGTCTACCACCGCACCTCGTGGGGCGACGACCTGCGCTTCATCGGCGACGACATAAACGTAGCGAAGATGCTCGGGATGCCTGTGAATGCAGCGCGCACCGGCGTATTCGCCTATCTTGGCTTTGCTGCCGGGATCGCGGGCGTTCTCGCCACGGCGGAAATGGGCAACTGGTGGCCGACGCAGGGCGAGGGCTATCTGCTGCTCGTCTTCGCCTCGGTCTTCATCGGCGGGACGTCGGTCTACGGCGGCAGCGGCACGGTCTGGGGCACAGTCATCGGCTCGATAATGATGGGCACGATAGAGGCCGGGATAGTGAGCTCAGGCTGGTCCGGTTTCTGGACGCGCTTCGTCGACGGCCTCGTGCTCCTGCTCTCGGTCTCGTTCTACGCGCTCGTGTCGAAGAGGAAGAGGGAGAGCGGCGCGAACGGGTAGGGACGCGGGAGATTTTTATAGAGATGAGCCGAGCGCGCCGCGGGGATGCGGCGCGCTTGTTTTATCGGACGGTAAAAAACGTCGGCCTCGCAATCTTATGTGCACGATGATGCGGGACGGGCCAGCGAGGACTTCCTGCTCTAATCGTTAGAGGTACTGGGTGTGTAATGACCCTACGCCGCCGCTAACGTCTCATTCAGGAGGCCATGACCTAAAAATTGCCAGGGCGATATAGATTTTGCGTTCTTAAGATAATGACTGTACAAGAGTACGACCGTCCACAATGCGCAATTCAGCGGAGCGCTTTAGGTTCAACTTGCGCACTCGCAAAAGCGCGACCGTAGTCGCGCAAGCATCAGAAAACGTCTGCGACTGGTTTCAACTCACGTGCCCGCATGAGCACGACTGATGGTTTCGGCATTGGTTGTCACTTCTTTTCCGTTTCAACTCATGCGCCCGCAAGAGCGTGACTGTACAGCTTGCTGATACAGACATAGTAACATCTTCCGACACGGTTTGCGCAAACGTGTTTTTATGCTCGGCTAGCCGGCCGTCAGCGTATCGCCGAGACCGCGTCCGCGCGCTATTTCTTCCGCGCCGGCACCTTTATCAGCGCCATCCGCGCGTAGTGGGCGAGCCACACCCAGAGCGCCATTATTGCGGCGTAGTCGAGGAAGAAGAGATAGAGCGGGCGCTCTGTGTCGAAGAAGACGAACTGATTTCGCAGGAACATATAGTCGAGCAGGTTGTGGCGCATGAGCGCGTGCGCGCCGAGCAGGGCGGCGGCGGCTCCCGCCGTTCTAAGAAGCGGCGTAACCCATAGCGGCGCGTCATGCGGCGCTGCGGCGTTCTTCATCATGCCTAGCATCATGCTCCAGTGCAGGCCGAGGTGCAACGAGATGAAGCAGTAGCCCCAGTAGGCGGCGAGCATGTGGACCGTGCGCGCGAGCGACGCGCCGCCGCTGAGGAACGGTATGCCGTAGAGATAGCGCGACATCGCGGCTCCGCTGACCGCGGCGGCGGCCATTGAGGCGAGGCAGAGCAGATTGACGGCTGTCTGGAAGGCGCGCAGCGGCGTGTAGCGTCCCGTGAGGAGCGCGGCGTACCATTTGCGGTTCAGCGCGTTGTGCAGGACGAAGAGCAGCGCGAGGCCGCTGCCAAGCCATTCATGCGCCTCTTCGCCGACGAGCATATAGGCCATGCAGCCGTAGAGCGCGGCAGTCATCAGCAGGTCGATGCAGATTTTGAATTTCACGGAGGCTTTCACTTGGCGGCGCTCCTTTCACGAAATTGGCGGAGGTTTCGCGCGCCTCCGAAATTTCCGGCGCGCTTCCGCGGCGCGGCGTTCGTCCCGTACATTTTACTCTACGCCGCGCTTTGCGCGCCTTTTCGGATTTTCCGGGAACCAGCCGCGCGCGACGCGGCGTTCCTGCTCTTTAAGCTCGATTATGCACCATAGGCACGTGCAGCCGAGCGAGCCGAGCGCGATTGAAAGCAACGGAGATCCGGCGAAGAGCGACGCGGCGCAGCAGAGCGCGCCCGCGGCGAGGAATGCGGGCCAGCAGCGCGACGAGAAGTAATATTCCGCTTTTATCACGACGGGATGGAATACCCCGATGCAGACGAACGATATGACGGCGGCTGCAATTCCGAGCCAGTTCACGCTTTTCACTCCTCTTTCGCGGCGCGGCGGACGCGGCGGTTTTTTCCGCTTTTATTCTACTATCGCGGCGGAGGCGCGCGCCAATGCTTTCGGCGCAGCTTCGTGCCATGCCCCGCGGGTATCGGCGATTAGGTACGAAAAAGGCCGCGGGGCGAAGCCGCGGCCTTTTTGTGAATTTTACGTTCGCGCGATTATTCGATCGACGCGCGCATTTTCCGTATTACTTCGGCCGGATCCGGCTGGCCGAATACCGCGTTGCCGGCGACGGCTGCGTCGCAGCCAGCCTCGCATATCGCGGCGGCGTTCTGTAAATTCACGCCTCCGTCGATTTCGATGATGTAGCCGAGGCCGAGCTCGGCGCGGCGCATCCGCAGCTCGCGGACTTTGTCGAGCGTCTCAGGGATGAACGACTGTCCGCCGTAGCCCGGGTTGACGGACATGACGAGCACGAGGTCCGCCATGTGGAGCACAGGCTCAACCAGCACGGCGGGCGTTCCCGGATTTATCGAAACTCCGGCGAGGACGCCGGCGTCCTTTATTTTCTGAAGCACGCGGTGGATGTGTTTCGCGGCCTCGGCGTGCACCGTGAGCAGCGACGGGCCGGCCGCAAGGAACATATCAACAAAGTCCTCGGCGGGCTCCGCCATCACGTGTACGTCGAGGAAGGCTTCGGGCCAGCGTTTGTGCAGCGCCTTGACGAGCGCGGGGCCGTACGAGAGGTTGGGGACGAAGTGTCCGTCCATTATGTCTACGTGCAGCCAGTCCGCCTCGCCTTCGAGCCGCTCGATGTGCCCGCCGATGTTGAGCGCGTCGGCGGAGAGCAGCGACGGCGCGATGAGCATACGGCGGCCTTTTTTGAGTTCGTTTAGTTGTAACGGTCCTGCCATACGAAGTCGCCTCCGAGATAGATTGTAACTCTCGCTTCGCCCGTGTACGGAACGTTCATCGAGATGTATTCGCCGCTCTTCGCCGTGCCGTCTTTCAGCACGCGCGTTCCGTAGTCGTCCATGAGTTCGATTTTAAGCGACAGCGGTTTCGTGAGCGGCGGAACCTGATAGCGCACCTTCGCCGTCTTCTGCGGCCCCGACGGCTTCGCGGCCTGCTGCGGCTGCGCCTGCTGCTGTTGCTGCGCGGGCTGAGCCGGAGTCTGCGTCGCGGCCGGCGCCGCAGGTTTCGCCGTCTGCGCCGGAGTTTCGACGACCTGCGTTTCGTCGCGCGCCGGAAGCTTCGTCGGTATCGTTACTGGCTTGGTTTCTTTTATTACGACCTTGCGCACCGCCTCGGCGCGCGCGGGGTCCTGATCGTTCGCAGGCGGCGCTTCGACCGGCGGCGCGTCCGTCGGCAGAGGGGCGCGCGCGAATGTCAGGCTGACGAGAGAACCGGCGGGAACACGGCTGCCTGCTTTCGGGCGCGACGAGAGCACGCTGCCCTCTGGCACTGCGTCGGAGGGCGACTCCGTAGTCTGACCGAGGCGCAGGCCGAGCTGTTCAATCATGTCTATCGCCGCCTGCTGCCCGTAGCCGCGCAGGTCCGGGACTGCGACGAACGAATTCTCGCCTTTCGCGCCGCTGCTGACGAGCAGCGTCACCATGCAGTTCGACGAGACGCGCTGCGGCGCGGCGGGGTTCTGCGCTATGACGGTGCCGGAGGGCGTGAGCTTGTCCGTCACGCGGACGACGCGGTCGACCTTGAATCCCGCGTCGCTGAGCATCTTGACGCCCTCCTCGAACTTCAGGCCGCGCACGTCTGGTATCGCCTGAGCAGCCCCGCCCTTGCTGACGCGGAGCAGGACGACCTTGCCCTTCGAGACTTTCTCTCCGGCGCTGAGGTTCTGCGCGACGACGGTGTCTTCCGGCGCGGACGAGTCTACCTTGTCGACCTTCGCGAGCAGTCCGCGCGTCTGGAGCACGTTGAGCGCGTCGACGAGCTGCATTCCGGTGACGCCCGGCACGGCGACGTCCTTGTCCTCGACGAAGACCATTTTAACGCCGAGATATGCGCAGCCTATGATGACGAGGAAGGCTACCAGCATACCCCAGCGGTGTATTCTGCCCATTTATTCCACCTCCGCAGAGCTGTGGCGGCGCTTTGCGAGCATCGCCATGTAAAATCCGTCGACCCACGGCAGCGCGGGCATTATGACGGTCCCGTAGGGTTTGCCGCGGCGCATGAACTCCGCCCTGCGTTCGACCGGAAGCTCCACAAGCTCTGGATGGCGGCTCATCACGTCGGCGACTATTTTTTCGTTTTCCGTGCGGAAGAGGCTGCATGTGCTGTACATCAGCACGCCGCCCGGCGCGAGGAGCGTCGCGGCGCGTTCGAGCAGCTTTCGCTGTAGTTTGCCGTTTTCCTCGACCTGCTCGGGCGAGCAGCGCCATTTCGCTTCGGGGTGCCTGCCCCACGTCCCGCTGCCGGAACATGGCGCGTCGAGCAGTATAGTGTCGGGCGCTTCGTCTGGTTCGAGCGTCAGCGAATCTCCGCACTTGAATTTCACGCGCTCCTCGGCGCGCATACGCATCATTTCAAACTGCGCGGATTTGAGCTTCGGCTCCGAGACGTCCCACGCCTCGATGCGCGCGCCGCGCATTATGTCGGCGAGCTGCCCCGTCTTGACACCGCGCCCGCAGCACATATCGAGCACGTAACGGCCCCCGGCGCGCTTTGCAAGCGTTTCGGCGGCGAGCATCGACGACTCGCTCTGCGGCATTATCTTGCCCTCGCCGAAGCCCGGAAGCTCCAGCGGGAATGGGTTCGCCGCGGTGCGCACGGAGCGCTCGACGAACGGCGACGGCCACGCATGGCGGCCCGAGTTGTTGTACTCCGCTATGTACTCGTCGCGGTCTACGCCCTGCGAGAGGCGCAGCGAGAGATATGTCTTCATCCCGCTCGCCCTTACGAGCTTCTTGGCCTCCTGTATCGAAAGCTCCTTCGACCACTGCGCTGCGGCCCAGCCGGGGACGCCCCAGTAGAGCGCCTGGTCGCGCAGCGCGCCGCTTTTTTTCAGGCTTTCGAGAAATCTCGGATATTCGTCCGATACTGTGTGGAGAACGGCGTTGACGAGGCCGACGTCCTTCTGCCCTCCGCCCGCCTTGACGGCCTGAACGAGGCCGTTTATCAGCACCGGCAGAGCGAAGTGGCGCAGCTCGACGATTCCGGCTATCCCTACCATCAGCGCGTTCCACGTCAGCGGCGGCAGCTCGCGCGGGCCGCGTTTGCAGTATTTTATAAGCATCGTCTTCCAGAGGCTCTGCCTGCGCAGCGTGCAGTAGAGCAGCGTCGCGGCAAGTTTTCTGTCGCCCGGCGCGATCTCCTGGTACACCTTGCGCAGCGCCTCTGAGGCGAAAGCGCCGCCGCGTACCTCGCCGTAGACAGCGAGAGCGGCTTCAAGTCCTCTCATGATCTCAACCCCTTGCCGCGCGCGGCGCGCACGGTTTTTTCATCTGACTATTGTATATCATACAGGCGTAAAATCGCCGGTCTTTTGGGACCGGCGACGAAAATCAAATATTTTCCTGCGCTTCCGAAGCCTGCCCTACTCGTCGCGGCTCATTCCGCGCAGAGCTATCAGCCTCACGAGCTGCAGTATGGTCATGACGAGCGCAGCGACGTAGGTCAGAGCTGCCGCGTCGAGCACGGCCTTCGCGCCGCCGATCTCCTGCTGCGACAGGATGTTCGTCTCGCGCAGCATACGCAGCGCGCGCGCGCTCGCGTCGAATTCGAGCGGCAGCGTCACGAGGTGGAAGACGAGGACGCTGCAGAAGAGCAGTATCCCGAGGTTCAGAAGGTTCAGTGAGCCGATTATGAGCCCTATCAGGAAGAGCGGCATCGACGCAGTCGAGCAGAGCTGCACCGCCGGCGCTATCGCGTTGCGGAACTTCAGGAAGCCGTAATTCTCCCTGTCCTGCACCGCGTGGCCCACCTCGTGCGCCGCGACGCCTATCGCCGCGATGCTGCGGCTGGCGTTGACGCTGTCGGAAAGGCGAAGCACCTTGTCCCTCGGGTCGTAATGGTCCGAAAGCTCGCCCGGCACACGCTCGACGCGCACGCCGGAAAGGCCGTTCCTGTCGAGCAGCCTGCGGGAAACCTCCTCGGCGGAAAGGCCGCTCATGGCCCGGACCTCGCTGTATTTCGCAAAAGCGCCCTTCACCTTGAACTGCGCCCAGAGCGAGAGCAGTATGGCGGGAATGAGCACG
>DVKA01000141.1 GCA_018716365.1 Candidatus Caccocola faecipullorum | reverse complement strand
GGAAGAACAGCAGCTTTTCGAGCTCTACGAATATGTCCACGCGATAGAAAAGTATCCTGTCCGGCACGACGACGGTAGCCGGAGTGAAGGCGAGGATGCCCTTGAGCGTCGGCGACGCGGCGGCCTTGTCGACGCAGGACTGCGCCGCAGCCGCAGGTACGGCGAGGATCAGCACCTCGATATTGCGCTCCTCCATCACCTTCGCGATGTCGTCGACGTGGAAGCAGTCGACGCCCATCAGCTTTTTGCCGACCTTCTCCGGATCTACGTCGAAGAGCGCCTCGACGCTGAACTTGTAGCTCTGGAAGGCGGCGTGGCCCATGAGCGCGGTGCCGAGGTTTCCGACTCCGGCAAGCGCCACGTGCCAGACGCGCGGCGACGCCAGTATGTTTTCTATATGAGCGCAGAGGCGGTTGACGTGATATCCGACGCCGCGCTTGCCTATCTCGCCGAAGTACGAGAGGTCTTTTCTGACCTGGCTCGCCTTTATGCCGAGCATCTCACCCATCTGGAGCGAAGAGACGACCTTGCGGCCCTCTTCCTTCATCATTATAAGCAGACGGTAATATTGTATAAGCCTTTCTACCGTCGGTTCCGCTACCTTCATAACGAACGCTCGTCCTCCTTCGTCCGGCGGCTCCGCGATGCGCGCGCCGCCATGTTTCGCCAAAGCTTTTATTGATGGATCACCAGGGCTTTTCGTCCTGGCTGACCTGTTTTTCTTCTATAACGGAATAGGCCGCGGCGCCGCGCTTGAGCGCCGCTTCGTCGGCGTTTTCGACCTTGACGCTCAGCACGCGGCGAGGGTAGGCGACCTCTACGGTGTCTCCGCCGCGCACCTCCGCGGAGGGCTTGCACTGCCGCCCGTTGAGCCGGACGGCTCCTATTTCCGCCATTTCCTGCGCCACGGTCCGGCGCTTCACAAGGCGCGAAAGCTTTAAGAATTTGTCCAGCCTCAAACCGTCCACCTCCGCAATGTAAAAAAGTATAATGCTTATCAACTTTAAGCGCAATAAAATGTAATCCGCAAAAACAAAGAAACACCCGGCTGTGCCGGGTGTAGTTATACTATTCGAGGAAATCCTTCAGCTTTTTGCTGCGGCTCGGGTGGCGCAGCTTGCGCAGCGCCTTCGCCTCTATCTGCCTTATGCGTTCCCTCGTTACGCCGAAGCGGCGCCCAACCTCTTCGAGGGTATGGGCATGTCCGTCCTCGAGGCCGAAGCGCAGGCGCAGCACCTCGCGCTCTCTGTCGGTGAGGTCGTCGAGCATCTCGTCGAGCTGCTCGCGGAGTATCTGGCTCGCCGCCGCCTCTTCGGGACTCGGCAGGTCCTTGTCTTCGAGGAAGTCTCCGAGCTGGCTGTCCTCTTCCTCTCCGATAGGCGTTTCGAGCGAGACGGGTTCCTGCGCGATGCGCTGTATCTCCTCTACCCTGTCGGAGGGGATTTCCATGCCGGCCGCGATTTCTTCGGCTGTCGGTTCGCGTCCGAGCTTCTGCACGAGCTGGCGCGAGACGCGGATGAGCTTGTTGATGGTCTCAACCATGTGGACCGGGATGCGTATCGTGCGTGCCTGGTCCGCGATGGCGCGCGTTATGGCCTGGCGGATCCACCACGTAGCGTAGGTGCTGAACTTGTATCCCTTGTGGTAGTCGAACTTCTCCACCGCGCGGATGAGTCCGAGGTTGCCCTCCTGTATCAGGTCGAGGAAGAGCATTCCGCGTCCAATGTATTTTTTCGCAATGCTGACGACGAGGCGAAGGTTGGCCTCGACGAGGGCGTCCTTGCACGACGCGTCGCCCGCCTCTACCCCCTTCGCGAGCTTGACTTCGTCCTCCGAGGTCAGAAGCGGAATCTTGCCTATCTCGCGCAGGTACATGCGCACGGGGTCGGAAAGCGGCAGGTCTTCGAGGTCGCCCATATCGTCCGCGCCGGAGGAGGCTAGGACAGTCTCGCCCTCCGATGGGTCGACCTTCGTCTTCGGCTCGTCGATAACGTCGACGCCGAGCTCCATGAGGTTCATGTATATATTGTCGAGGATGTCCGCCGTCAGGAAATCCTTCGGCATTTTCTTTTCTATATCCTCGTAGGTGACGAAACCCTTTTCGCGCCCTTCGTGGAGCAGGTCGCGCACGTTGTCTATGTACGCGCTGTAATCAGTCCCGTCCTGGTCGTCTCCAGACGCGCCGCCCGAATCTTCGTCTTCTTCGTCGTCGAGAGGCTCCATGACGTTGAGCAGGTCCGAGTCGTCTTCGACTGGGTCCAGCTTCTCCATCACCATCTCGTCAGGGTAGCCGCCGTCCGCGGGGTCGCCCTCCTGCGGCGCTTCCGCGCCGCCCGCAGCGTCTGTGATAGGGGACTTTTCTTCCGGCATTGTTTCTTCTGTTTTTTTCTTTGTTTTCTTCATGCCTTTATGTTCCCTCCTTTTAGTAATTTCGTATATTGCAGATATTTTTTATATTCTTCGTCTTCGGCATCGGTGATGCTGCCGTTCTTTATTTTCATAAGAATAGGCTGAACGTGCTTTCTTATAAAATTTTTCCTGAGTTCTTCAATCAATTTGCCCGCCGTCTCCGGCGTGATTCCTTCGCGCGCGAGCAGGCCGTTCCCCCTCGCGATTATCCTCATTCCTTTTTCGTCGTTCATCTGCTGCCAGCGCCGTTCAAGCGCCTCCGGCTCGTCGCCCGACATCAGCGCGTATATGATCGCGCGAACAGACTCGTCCGACATATAAAGCGCGATATTGCCGAGAGGGCACGAGGAGCGCATTTCCTCGTCGCTCCAGAGCAGGCTGCATACCATATATTCAAGGTCGTCGCCGTAAACTTCCGCGTCTTCTGGGATTTCCGGCTGTGCCGCCGCATCCGGCTGCGCCGCTTCGACGCGGCGCTCCGGCCGGCTTTCCGCCTTTCTCTGCGCGTCAATGAGCGCTTTCAGCTCGTGCGGGAAGAGACCGAGCTTCTCGCTGATTTCGTCCGCATATGGCGCGACGTCGAAAACCGAGAGAGACGCCAAGCCTTCAAACAAATCCCTGCGCGCCGCGGGAGCCCGCAGCGGATCTTTCAGCGCCTCGCCCCTGAGCCTCACATGGTACAGCGGCAGAGGCAGCGCTGATTCTATCGCTTTTTCAAAGAGCTCGCGCCCGTCCGGCAGAAGAAGCAGCTCGTCCGGGTCTTTGCCGCCGCGCCATACGACGCGCTTCGCGGTCACGCCCTCCGCCTGAAGTATGTACATGGCGCGGAGCGCGGCTTCTTCGCCCGCAGAATCAGAATCATAACACACATAGCACAGTCCCGTCATCCTTTTTATGAGAGAGGCCTGCACGGATGTGAGCGCCGTGCCGAGCGAGGCGACCGTGTTCGCGTAACCGCAAAGGTGCGCGCGGATCGCGTCCATGTAGCCTTCTACGAGTATCGCGCATCCTTTCGAGGCTATCTCCGCCTTCGCCTTGTTCAGCAGGTAAAGGTTGTGCCTTTTGTTGAATACGCGGCTTTCCGGGCTGTTCAGGTACTTCGCGCCGTCGCCGTCGAGGATTCGCCCGCCGAAGCCGACGATGCGCCCCGTCATGTTGTATATCGGGAACATCACCCTGCCGCGGAAACGGTCGTAGCAGCCGCCGTTTCGTCCCGGCAGCGCCAAGCCGCCTTCGACCGCCTGTTCTTCGGAGATTCCCCTGCGTCTCAGGTATCTCGTAAGAGAATCCCACGAGGTCGGGGCCCAGCCTATTTCAAAACACGCGGCGTCGGCCTGAGTTATTGAACGGCGTTCCAGATATTTTCTCGCCGCCTCGCCTTCAGGAGCTTTCATCGATTCCATGAAAAATTCGAGCGCCGCCTTGTTGGCGTCTGAGTTTCCGCGCGGCGCTCCGCTTCCGGGGCGGCTCGACAGCGTGACGCCAGCCTTCTCCGCTAGGCGCTCGAGAGCTTCGCGGAATTCGAGGTGCTCTTTCTCCATGACGAACGAAAAAACGTCCCCGCCCTTGCCGCAGCCGAAGCAGTGAAATGTCTGCCGCTCCGGCGACACGGAGAACGACGGCGTCTTTTCATTATGAAAAGGACAGCACCCCCAATAGGTCTGCCCCTTCTTTTTGAGCTGGACGTATTCGGATATGACCTCGACTATGTCGAGCCTTGATTTTATTTCGCGGACGTTGTCCGACGCCATAGTCCAGCCCCCATTGTCTGAAAACAAGAAAATCAGAGGGAGAGCTTTACTCTCCCTCTAATTTTAATTATCACAGATTCCGCTTTATTTGTGGCAGAAATTATAACGCGAAAAGCGGAGCGAGAACTGTGGCGACGACGGACATGAGCTTGATGAGGATGTTGAGGCTCGGTCCGGCCGTATCTTTGAAGGGGTCGCCGACCGTGTCGCCGACTACCGCGGCCGCGTGAGCCGGGGTACCCTTGCCGCCGAAGTTGCCGCTTTCAATGTATTTCTTGCCGTTGTCCCACGCGCCGCCGGAGTTGGACATGAAGATAGCCATCATGACGCCGGTGACGATGGAACCGCCGAGAAGTCCGCCGAGCGCAGGAGCGCCGAGCGCAAGTCCGACGATGACGGGAACGAGAACCGCCATAAGGCCGGGAACTATCATTTCTCTGAGAGCCGCGGCGGTGGAGATGTCTACGCAGCGCTCGTATTCAGGACGTCCGGTGCCTTCCATTATGCCGGGGATCTCTCTGAACTGGCGGCGGACTTCTTCTATCATTTTCTCAGCCGCGCGGCTTACAGCCTGTATCGAGAGCGCGCTGAAGAGGAAGGGCAGAAGTCCTCCGATGAAGAGGCCAACCATGACCTTCGGGTCTTTAAGGTCTATCGTGGTGAGGTTCGTAGCTTCGGCGTAGGCGACGAAGAGGGCGAGAGCCGTAAGAGCCGCCGATCCGATGGCGAGGCCTTTGCCGACTGCGGCCGTGGTGTTGCCTACCGCGTCGAGGTTGTCGGTGATGTTTCTTACTTCATGCGGAAGTTCCGCCATTTCGGCGATACCGCCCGCGTTGTCCGCGATCGGTCCGTAAGCGTCGACCGAAAGGGCCATACCGGTGATGGCGAGCATTCCAACCGCGGAGCAGGCGATGCCGTAGAGGCCGCCGAACTGGTAACCGGCCAGCGTCGCAATGCAGACGAGGATTACCGGGATAGCGGTGGATTTCATTCCGACGCCGAGTCCGGCGAGGATGTTGGTAGCGGCTCCGGTCTCGGAGGCGGCGGCGATTTCCTTGACGCTGCCGTAGTCGCCGGAGGTGTAGTACTCAGTTGCGGCTCCGATGAGAAGTCCGCAGATAACGCCGGATATGACCGCGAAGAAGAGGGTGAGGTCGCCGAACATCCAGTTGGTAAGGAAGTAGGCGCCGATTATCATAAAGAGGCCGGTCGAGCCGAGACCTATTCTGAGAGCCTTCGCAGGGTCTCCGCCTTCCTTGACTCTGACGAAGAATGTGCCGAGTATGGAGGCGATGATTCCTATCGCGGAGAGGAGAAGCGGGTAAATGACTCCGCCCTGATCCATGACGAGGGCTCCGATGGCCATAGCGGCTATTATCGAGTTGACGTAGGATTCAAAGAGGTCGGCTCCCATACCGGCGATGTCGCCGACGTTGTCTCCGACGTTGTCGGCTATGACGGCGGGGTTGCGCGGGTCGTCTTCGGGGATACCGGCTTCGACTTTACCGACGAGGTCTGCGCCTACGTCCGCGGCCTTCGTATAGATACCGCCGCCGACACGGGCGAAGAGCGCTATGGAGCTGGCTCCGAAGCCGAAGGCGGTGACGATGTTGGCGTCGTTGAAGATGAAGTACATGACGACTACGCCGAGGAGTCCGACGCCTACGACGGTCATGCCCATGACGCTGCCGCCGGTGAAGGCTATCTTGAGCGCGTCGTTCATGCCGTGCGTAGCCGCGAAGGCGGTCTTACCGTTCGACTTGGTGGCGACCCTCATTCCGACGTAGCCCGTGAGGGCGCTGCATACGGCTCCGCATACGAAGCAGACGGCGCTCTGCGGGTTTATCTTCCATGCGAGAAGCGCGCCGACTACGATTACAAATGGGACCAGGGCTTTGTATTCTCTGTAAAGGAAGGCCATAGCCCCTCCCTGGATGATGCCGGACAGTTCGTTCACTCGCGCGTGGTCTACCTTAAACGCGCCGATCTTGCCGGAAGCCACTGCCGCGTATCCAAGCGCCAGCGCTCCGACCACTCCCGTTAACAACAGCATATTCATCGCTGAATTGCCCCCTTGAAGGATTTTATTATGCCTGGCTCCGTCATGAGCCGGTAAATAATTATATCGTTCGTGAAAGTTTTTATCAACTGCGAAAAGCTGAATGTTATCTATAAAAATTAGATGAGTTTCCCATATTGCATAAACATGGGGCCTTATTTCCTGATTTTTCCGTCGATATATATGCGCACGCCCTCCGAGGCGTCGCCGCCGCCTTTCAGCGACGCGAGCATACCGAGCACGCTCCCGCGGATAAAATCGGCGATGAAGTCCTTCACCGGCAGCGGCCTGTCTCCTATATAGACCTTCGCGCTGCGGTAAAAGCCGCCGCGTACTGTCGCGGCGAGCCGCCGCGCCATCTCCGCCTCGCAGCCCGCGCCGAAGACCATTTTGCCGTCGCCCGCTGAGTTTCTGTCGTAGACCATAAACACGCCGGAGACGTTTTCCGGGCGCGGCTCGCCGTTCTCGACCCATATTTTCGGCAGGTCGAGATATTTTCCGCCTTCGACTATCACGATCTCTGCGTCCGGGAAATAGCGCGAAACTATGTAATCGGGCGTAACGCTGGCCGCGGGGCTTTCAATCCTGAGGCCATCCGCGCCCCACAGCGCCGAGCTTACGCCCAGCTCCGCCGCGCGCCCGGTGTCGGTCGCTCGCGGAGAGAGCGCCTCCTCCGCAGTCCGTTTTATATAGCCGGTCTTTACGCCGAGGCGTCCCAGCTCTTCAAGCAGCTTCATGCAGAGCGTCGTCTTGCCGCTGTTCTTGAATCCAGAGACCGCGAAGATTCTGATCATTTTTTGTCGCTTTCCAGAATAGTATCCCAGTCCGAGCTCTTGACGATGCTGTGATAAATATCAAGCAGAAACATACCCAGCGACAGAAGCAGCGGGCCGACGAAAACGCCTATGAACCCCCACGCGTAAAGGCCGCCGAAGAGGCCGATGAATACGAGCAGCATATGTATCTTGCTGCCCTCGGAGATGAACATGGGCTTGATGACGTTGTCTATCGAGCTGACGACGAGCAGCCCCCAGAGCAGAAGGATGACGCCGTTCTTAATATCGTTCGAAAGCAGCAGCGCGAATGAGCCCGGCAGCCAGATAGCCGGCGTCCCGACGAAGGGGATCATCGCCGTCATGAACATACAGAAGCCGAAGAAGACAGGATGCGGAAGGCCGACGAACCACCAGCCCGCGCCGCCGAGCACCC
>DVKA01000140.1 GCA_018716365.1 Candidatus Caccocola faecipullorum | reverse complement strand
CGCTGTTGAAAGGGGATAGCCCCGCGGCGGGGACGGTTGGGCGCGCGGTTCGCTCATGCAGGTTTGGGAGATGCGCGGAATTTGTCTGGAAAATAGAGAAAGGGCGATATTTAAGTGGCAAAGGCGATAACGGACGTCGCGCTCATCGGCCTCGGGGCCGTCGGCGCGGCTTATCTTACGAGCGTCGCGGATAATTTCCCGGAGTGCCGTATACGCGTGATTGCCGCGGGGGAACGCGCGGCGCGGCTGCGGGCCGGCGGGATTGTTTACAACGGCAGGCGCTACATGTTCGACGTGGTTGAGCCGCAGGACGGCACGCCTGCGGGGCTGCTCTTCGTCTCTGTGAAGAACGGGCAGCTTTCGGAGGCTGTCGGGCAGGCGGCGGCCTTCGTCGGGCCTGATACGGTGATAATCTCGCCGCTCAACGGGGTGACGAGCGAGCGGAAGCTGGCGGAACGCTTCGGCGCGGAGAATGTCGTATATTCCTACGCGATAAAGCTCGACGCGACGCGGCGCGGCGCAGAGACCGTCTGCGGCAACGAGGGCTGGATAGTATTCGGCGACGAACGTAACGAGCCGGGGCGTCTGTCGGAAAACGTGCTCGCCGTCGAGGAATTTTTCAAACGTTCGCACATCGAGTACGAAATCCCTGAGGATATGATAAAGAGCCTGTGGAAGAAATTTATGATGAACTGCGGGCTGAACCAGACCTCCGCGGTGCTCGGCTTCAGCTACGGCCTCATGCAGCGGTCGAAGGAGGCGCGTTCGCTGATGCGCTCGGCGATGGAAGAGGCCGCGGCCGCCGCGCGCGCCGCTGCGGGCGTGGAGCTCGGCGAAGTTGAGATAGATGAAATATTCCGAACGATGGATATGCTGAGCCCGAACGGTAAAACCTCGATGCTTCAGGATGTGGACGCGCGCCGCGCGACGGAGGTGGACGCGTTCGCCGAAACTGTCGCCACGATAGCGCGCGAGCACGGTTTCGCAGCTCCGGTCAACGAATTATACCTGCGGCTGATACGCGCGCGGGAAGAGTCGTTCAGACTGTAAGGCTGGAATATCAGTCAGCGCTGAAAATTTCGATTTCTGATAATACCGCTTCAAGGGCCGCGTCGAGGATCTCTTTCGGCGCGCGCCTGATGAAGCGGTATGTTTTATTCTGCCGCTATATTTTGTGCTGCGCGGTTTTTACGATGAACGAACTTTCCGCCTGGTTTTTCTTAAAACCTGCGCCGCACGAGGCCGGCGCTTACGTCGAGCTTCATCTCGGTTTTGTCGAGAAGTTCCTGAATGCTCACGTCTTCCGCTATGTCGGTGAGCGCCATGTGGCCGTAGGTGTTGCGCACGACGCAGTATTCGGTCACTATGACGTCTGCGGCGCAGTAGCCTGTGAGCGGCAGCGAGCATTTTCGCACGAGTTTGCATCTGCCGCTCCTGTCGAAATGGCGCGTTGCAACGTAGACTTTTTTCGCGCCGGTCACGATGTCCATAGCGCCGCCCATTCCGGGTACGCGCACCTGCGGGATCATCCAGTTTGCCAGGCTTCCTTCGTTGTCCACTTCAAGCGCGCCGAGCACGGTCGCGTCGACGTGTCCGCCGCGCATTATTGCGAAGCTCAGCTCCGCGGAGACGAGCGCGCCGCCGGGCATCACCTTCACGGGCGCGCCGCCTGCGTCTATAACGCGCAGGTCGTTTTTGTCCGGGTTCGGCCCAGCGTTTATCACGCCGTTTTCAGTCTGGAGTATGACGCGCACGCCCTCCGGCAGGTAGTCGGGCACGAGCTGCGGGATTCCTATCCCGAGATTGACGAGCGCGCCGTCTTCGAGCTCCGAGGCGATTACGCGGGCTATCCGCGCGCGCGCCTCTTTTTCGCTAAGTTCTGGAAGCATAGCCGCCCTCCTTTTTCATCACGAGCGCGTCGACGAATATGCCGGGCGTCACGACTTCGTTCGGCTCTATCGCTCCGAGCGGCCTTATCTCGTCTACCTCGGCGACGACGATTTTCGCCGCCGTCGCCATCGTCGGGTTGAAGTTCCTGTTTGTGCCGAAGTAGGTGAGGTTTCCGGCCTCGTCCGCGACGTGCGCCTTTATGAAGGCGACGTCGGCGGTCAGCGCGCGCTCGACTATGTAGCGCCGCCCGTCGAGCTCTATCGTGTCGCGCCCCTCTTCGTAGACTGTGTCGACTCCGACCGGCGTCAGCACGCCGCCGAGCCCTGCGCCGCCCGCGCGTATGCGTTCGACGAAGGTCCCCATCGGTATCAGCTCTACCATGAGCTCGCCCTTTGTGTAAAGTTCCTGCGTCCTTCTGTTGAGGCCGATGTGCGACGCGACGAGCGAGCCGAGCTGGCCGTTCACGACGAGCCGCGCTACGCCTACAGGCTCGGGCTCTTTGTCGTTGTACCAGCTCGTGTCGACGCATATAAGATTTATGCCGCGCGTGCCGGCCGCGCAGAGCGCCTCTATCAGCGTGTACGGCGCGCCGCCGTAGTTGAAGCCGCCTACCATCAGCGACGTGCCGGGCTTTACGTAAGCCGCCGCCTCCTCGGGCGATATTACGGGTTTTATAAAAGGTTTCGCCACGTTGCGCCTCCTCTCGGAAATTCGTTATAAGTTTCACGGCGGAGCCGCGTTCTGTCAAGAAAAATCTGCGCTTGCGCCGCGCTTATGATATTATTGCCGTAAACGGAGGCGATAAAAATATGAAAAGGGAACACCTTCTTTCGATGATAAAGGAGCTCGTCGCGATTCCGAGCGTCACGGAGAGCGAGCGTGAGAGCGAGCCCGGCGCATGGCTTCGCGCGCGGCTCGAAAAGCTGCCGTACTTCGCGGAAAATCCCGCGCATCTGATAACGGCCGACACGCCGCTCGAAGGCTCGCCGCATTCGCTGAAGTCCCTCGTCGCGCGCGTGGACGCCGCGAAGCCGACGAAGCGCACGGTGCTCATGGTGAGCCACTACGACGTCGTGGACGTAAGCGTCTACGGCGACATCGCGGCGCACGCCTTCGACACGGACAAACTCGGCGAAATTTTCGGCGCGGACGAAGATACGCTCTACGGACGCGGCGTCATGGATATGAAGTGCGGCGTAGCGCTCGAAGCGGCGCTGCTCGAAGAGTTCGCAGCGGACAGGACGCTCTTCGACGTCAACGTCGTCGTCGCGTTTGTGGGCGACGAGGAAAATTCCTCGGCCGGTATGCGCGGCGCTCTGCCAGTCATAGCGCGTATGATAGAGGACGATGGCCTAGAATTTCTCGCGGCGCTCAACACGGAGCCGGGCGAGGCCGGCAAGTCGGGGCTCGTGGGGCCGATGGTCTATCTCGGGACGCTCGGCAAGCTCATGCCGAGCTTCTATATGCGCGGGCGCGGCGCGCACGTCGGCAACTGCTACGACGGATTTTCCGCGGCGCTCGCGGTTTCGCGCCTCGTCTGCGCCGCGGAGGGGAACCGTTATCTCGCCGACCCTCTGCACGGCGTCTGCGAACCATCGTGGATATGCCTTGACATGAAGGTGCTGCGCGAGACGTACAGCGTCACCGTCCCGGACAGGGCCTACGCATATTTCAACTGCTTCACGACCGGCAACACGCCCGAAAAAGTTATGAACCAGATGAAGGGGCTCGCCTCCCGCGCGCTTTTCGAAACGTCCGCGCAGCTCGCCGAATCCTGCGAGGCGCTCACAGAAATGGGCTACGACGGCTCGCGCTTCGCAGCTTCCGAACCCGCCGTCTACACTCTCGGAGAGCTTGAGGCGCTCGCCCGCGCGCGGCGCGGCGAAAAATTCGACGCGGAGCTGGCGGATTTTATAAAGAAGCTGCCCCCGGGCGATATGCGTATGCGCGGAATCCGCGTCGTGGACTTCATAGCGGACTGCTCCGGCGCGGAAGGGCCCTACGCCGTCTGCTTCTTCCTGCCGCCGTGGATGCCGGCGCGCACGGACTTCACGAGCGACCCGCGCGACGCGAAGATAGTCGAGGCGGCGCGCGCCGTTGAAAAACTCTGCCGCGAAAAATACGGCCTCGAAATGACGGAGGTCGAGCTCTTCGCGGGCCTCTGCGACCTCAGCTACGCCGGCGCGAAAATCTCCGGCGGCGACGTGAAGGCGCTCTCAGAAAACACGCCGGGCTGGGGCGGGCTCTACGGGCTGCCGCTCAGCGAGATGCGCGCGCTCGGCCTGCCCGTCATGAACCTCGGCCCGAGCGGCGAAGCGCCGCACAAAAAAGACGAACGGCTGCACCTGCGCTACTCGCTCGACGTGCTGCCTGAGCTTCTGTACGCCGCGATACGCGAGATCGCGAAAAGATAGCTGCAAAAAGGGGGCCGCGCGGCTCCCTTTTTCCGTCTCTTTGCGGAGGCGGCAATTCGCGCCGCGCTTAACAAGAAGCGCGCGCTCTGTGAT
>DVKA01000139.1 GCA_018716365.1 Candidatus Caccocola faecipullorum | reverse complement strand
CCGCCGTCGTCCGTCTGCCTGTGAGCTTCCGAGTATGCGCCGAGCGCTACGCCATAGTTTACGTTTGCAGCTGAATGAGCGCCGACCGCAGTCGCCCCGTTGTTCTTAGCCGCCGCTGCCGCGCCTATGGATACGCAGTCGGAGCCGTTTGTGCTGGCGCCGTTGGAACCGCCAGCCCCGATGCATACCGACGAATCAGCCCTGTCGTTGCCCGCCGTTCCGCCGCCGACCGTGTAGCTCGCTTCCGCCGAAGCGGAGCTCAGGAAGAGCGCGCAGAATACGAGCATGAAAATCATGACTATCAGGAACAGAATGTACGACGTCCGCACCGCGCCGCCGGACGGTACTGGATATTCGTTTTTCTTCTCTTCATCCTTCATTGTGAATCACTCCTGCAAATTTATTTTGTTTTTGCAAAATCTATGGAAATCCTGTCGAGCAAGCGGCGGAGCTCGTCGCTCACATCCGCGCCCGGCGAAGATGCGAGAACGCCGTTTGAGGGTACGATGACGGTCACGCCGCGTTTGTTGCCTTTGAGCCACTTCTGCGCGACGGAGCGCAGCGCGTCCATCAGCATTGCGGAGACGCGGGACATTTCCGCGTTGTATGCGGCCTCGGCCTCGGCGCAGCGCTGAGCGAGCAGAGCCTCGACGTTCGAAGAGGTACGGAGTTTTTCCGCATACTCCTTAATTTCAGCGTCGAGCCGCCGCTTCAGCCCGTCGACGTAAGCCTGTCCCGCCTTGCCGGGGAGGCTGGAATCAATGATGCGCGCGACGTCAGCGACGGCGGTTTCGGCTGCGGCCTCGGACGCGCATAGCAGAACCATGCAGGCCGCAGCCAACCATAGATTTCGTTTTTTGCCGTGCGTTTTGAACATTTCATTATCCACCTCGCAATATCCACTGCGGCGCGCGCTCCCGCCGCCTCCGCCGGCCCGGCGAAACTGCGACAAATATAGGCGCGGAGCGGACTGGCGGCAAATTTAAGATATATCGCGGCGCGACACATGGATGGGGATAAGTTTCTTATAAAGAGATAAAACTGCGGATAACGAAGTTTTTTGAGAAGCCCGCGCGGCGCATGACCCGCGACGGCACGCGGGCGTCAATTTATATAAAACAGAGGCGTCCGCGCCGGGCGCAAAAAAACGGCGGCCCGAAGGCCGCCGCGCGTCATATGGAGGAGCACATCCTCGTGAAGAAGTTTTTGAACGTCCGCCGCGCTTTGCGCGTTTAGCGGAGGAAGAGCGCGCTTATCAGGTACATAAACGCGATAACGGGCAGGAAAAGCAGGTACGAGCGCCTGATCGATTCGGGCGACGGCGACGGCGCTCCTGTGTTTTTGTCGTCGTTCATAAAAATCACCCCTGTCGTTTTTTGCTCGCAAATTAGCGAAACTTTGGCAATTTTACGCCGCCGCTTCGCAAGCCGCACGCTGAAGCGGCCTTCATCTCGAAGGTAAGCCGCTTTGCGTCCCGGGAAGTTCCGGGGCGCAGCCACAATATAGACGAAGCGCGCCGCCGCCGCAACGCCGCAAAATTTCGCCGCCCGAAATAAAGGGCGGCGAAATTTTCATAATAATAGACAAAATAGATATTTTGGCGTGATAATCAGTAATTTTACTTATTTTAAGCACGCGCGGCGCGTTTTTGCAGATTTATACGAAACCGCCGCGCGTATGGACGGCCGCGGGCTACGCTTCGGCCTCGGAGACGCGGTCTATCGTGAAGTAATTCGTGCGCCTCACGCGGCGTATCTCCTCGCGCGACACCTGCAGCAACGTGCGGAAGTGCTTGTCCTCCGCCATGACGTGGTTCGCAACGAGCGCCTTCACGCTGACGGGCTGGTTCGCAAGGTTCATCATTAAAAGATGTCCCAGCAGGAAATTCTGTCCGTTGAGCATCGACGGGAAGATCATCATCATCCGGTCGAGGCGGCAGAATTCGTTTTCAAATGGCAGCCGCGTGTAGAAGGAATATTCCTGCACCTGCCCCTTGTAGACCTTCGAGCAGAGACAGTAGTCGTCGAACGACGACACTTCATGGTAGAGCTTCGCGCAGTTGCCCTCCGCGTCGCGCTCTATGACGCTCCTGTGAACCGCGCGCTCTTCTCCGCCGTAGTAGTAGAGGTAGAGCAGCGGGGAGGCGAAGACGTCGCGCCCGCGCATATCCGGCGCCGGCGGCTCGGAGCAGCATTCCTCGACCGGCAGGTTCATCAGGCTGAATACCGAAACGCGCAGCGCCCGCGCGATTTCGTAGAGCGTCTCGACGTCGATGACTATGTCGCCCGTCTCGTACTTGGAGAGCGTCGCCTTGCTCTTATGCACGGCCTGCCCGAGCTCTTCGAGCGTGCAGCGCCTGTTTTTTCTGATTTCTCTGATCTTCTGTCCCAGAGCTTCGCTTACTTGCGTCATGGCTGTTTTTACCTCTCGGTATGATTTTTGGTATTTCCCGCCGGTATGTGAAAGCCGGCGCGTCGTTACGCGCGTTGCATATTTCTGCGAAAACTATTTCATTTTCATAAGCTGCTTGGAGGCGAGAACGTTTCCGCGCAACACTCTTGAGGTACCTGTTGTGAATATTATACCAATGCTTCCGCCTTTATGTGAAGAAGCGAGAAACCGCTCCCGGAGCGCCTGTTTCGCCTGAAGAAAAACGGCTTTGCACGGCGCGGAGACGGAAAAAGGACGGCTTTCGCCGTCCTTTGTTTTTGCCTTTTATTTTATGTCGCGCTGAACGCTAGAACGTCTCGGCGTTCGGCCTGTGGCGTTCGTCGAGGATGTCTATCATAACGCGGTCGACGGTCTTCATTCCTTCGCGCGAAACGCGCCCGACGTTTGCAACCGTTTCTTCTATCGAAGCGCCGAAGACGCCCTGCGGGACGGTGAGATGCTGTCCGCGGAGCGCCCAATCCATGGCGCAGTAGGCTTCCGACGAAGCGGAGCCGACCTTCAGCGCGCAGCTCTCCTTCGCGCCGTCGCAGAGCATTCCCGCAATGTTGGAAAGCAGCAGGCTCATCGCGCTGCATATCTGGTCGTATGTGCCGCCCATGAGGTAGGTCATGCCCGCGGCCGCGCCCGCGCCCGCGGCGACCGAGCAGCCGCAGACGGGCGAGAGGCGTCCGAGGTTGCGTTTTACAAAGCTCGTCGCAAGGTGGCTGACCGCTATCGCCTTCGCTATTTCGCGGCGGCTTTTGCCCTCGCGGCGGCCCAGCACCGCGATCGGGATTATCGCCGTGATGCCGTGGTTGCCGCTGCCGGCGCTGCTCATGACCGGCAGCTGCACGCCCGACATGCGCGCCTCGGCGGCCGCCGATGCCGTCGTGCGTATTTCAAGCGCGACCGGGACGAAGTCGCCCACCTTTTCATCGTTTCTCAAAATAAGTCCGAAGTTGCTGCTCTGGAGGCTGCCGCCGCCCGCGGGCTTGATGCCTTCCGCCGCGATGCGGTCGTTCATCTCGACGCCTTCCCAGATGAAATCCTCGTCCTCGCCGTCCATTTCGTCGGCCATCTTGAGGACGTCGGCGAAAAGCGTCGGGAAGCCGTCGTCGGCGAACCCGGACGAAGAGCCGGAGGAACGCTCTTTCTCGAACACAGTTTCGCCGTCCGCCGTGACCTTGACGACGTTGGAATGGCTGCCTTCGATCAGGCACATGGCCTTGTGCTCGGGCGTGAAGACGGACGCGAGGACATATACGCCGCCTCTGTCCTGGTCGCAGTAGATGGTGGCGCGTTTCTCCTCCACCCACGTCTCCGCCTTTTTGACGTCCTCGGGCGTAGTGCCCGCGAGCACTTCGAGGCCGCGCGAGGCTTCGCCGCAGATAGCCCCGAGCGCCGCAGCTATCGCGTTCCCGCGCGCGCCGCCCGCGCCGGGAATACCGACCGCCATGCCGTTCTTATAAATGTTCGCGCTGACCGTGACGCGCACGGCAGCGACGTTGTTCCTGTCCGGGAGCTCGGCGCACGCGCGCGCCACCGCAAGCGCCACGGCCCCCGGCTCGGTACATCCGAGAGCCGGTTTGACTTCGCTGCGCAAAAATTCCTTCAATGTCGGCATTGATTCCTTCCTCCTTGAAAATTTTGATTTGTACTCCGTTTGCTGCTGATGATTCGACACAGTTAAATTATATATCAAAACCGCCGCGCTTCATACGGAGTGCGGCGGCGCGATATTTCTCCGCGCTTACAAATAACGGCGGCCGATATTTTTATTTCGCCGCGTTATTGACAAAACCGCGCGAGTGGAGTAATTTCGCTGGGTTGTTTTAATAATTTTCTTGTAGGGGGAAATTTTTAATGGATGCGTATATGACAGACCTGCTCGCCGCGGTGGCGGTCGTGCTGAACGGCGTTCCGCAGGGGCTTCTCGCGCTCTCGCTCGGCTTCGCGGCCTTCCCGACGGCGCTCGCTTTTCTTGTGGGAGCGGCGGGCTCTTTCGCCTTCGACTCTGTGGCTACGGTTTCGTTCCAGGCGGAGACGATAGCGGTAACGGGCAAGATCGCCTCTTCTCGCCGCGAGCGTCTCAGCACGGTTTTCTGGGGCGGCGTCTTCGTCCTTATACCGTCGCTGCTCGGCCTTAACGAGAAGATAGTGGAGCTAGTCGGCCCGACGGTAGTTACCTCGATGATGGCGGGCGTCGGCGTCATGCTCTCCTATCTTTCGATAGACCTTTTCGATTCGGAGAAGTACTCGGGCGGCGTCTCGATGGTCTCCGCGCTCGCCGTCTGGTTCATAACGGGCGACCTTGCGAAGACGGTCATCATCTCGGTCATCATTGCGACCGTCGCCTTCAATATTCTGAAGAACATGGGCAAGGTTCAGCAGCAGCATATCGAGTTCGATATGTCCAACGAGAAGCTCACGACGGGCAACATCGAGTGGCAGGTATGGAAGCACCCGAAGATTATCGCTGGCGCGCTCGGCCTTATGTGCCTCAACATCGGCGCGAACATCAGCTTCGGCAAGGTGACGGGCAGCATCGCGGGCGTGGACGCCAACATCGACCATCTCGCCATATATTCGTCGCTCGCGGATATGTTCTCGTCCTTCTTCGGCGGCGGCCCGGTCGAGGCTATAATTTCCGGCACGGCGACGGCCCCGCACCCAGTCGGCGCGTCGGTGCTGATGATGCTGATGATGGCGGCGATTCTTTTCCTGAAGCTGCTTCCCGTCATGGGGCGCTATCTGCACAGTTCGTCGATCGCGGGATTCCTTTTCGTACTCGGCGTCTTCGTTACGTTTATTTCAAACATTCAGGCGGCCATCGCAAGCGCTCCGGCGGCGCAGGGGCCTTTCGGCTTCTCGCCGTGGGGCATGGTGATAGGCGCGACCGTCATAGCGACCGCGCGCTGGAACCCCTTCTACGGGCTTCTGACGGGCGTGGCAATCAAGGTAATTTTCGGACTTTAAGGGAGGACTTCAACAATGGCTGAATTTTACACGCTTCACCTCTGCGGCATAACGCGCGAGCTCAAGAAGGTACGCGTCGCCCCGCATCTTACGATTGCGTCGTTCGTCATGCTCGGCGACACGCAGCTGATAGAGAAGGCGGCGGACGCGCTTCTTGAAAAAATCCGCGGCCTCGGACGGATAGATATGCTCGTATGCCCCGAGGCGAAGGGCATACCGCTGACGCACGCGATAGCGGCGCGCATGGGCGTGGACTACGTCGTCGCGCGCAAGTCGGTCAAGGCCTACATGGAGCACCCGATTATAGAAGAGACGAAGTCGATAACGACATCGGAGAAGCAGATAATCGTCATCGACGAGATGGACGCGGCGAAGCTCGACGGAAAACGCGTCTGTGTTGTGGACGACGTCGTCTCGACCGGCGGCTCGCTGCATTCGCTCGAAGCGGTGCTTGCAAAGACCGGCTGCACCGTCGCCAGCAAGGTCGCCGTGCTGCTCGAAGAGGGCGGATACGACGGCAAAGATCTGATTTATCTCGAAAAGCTGCCGGTCTTCAAGGACTAGCGGATTTTCATCAAAATACACCGGGCCGCGCTCAGGCGCGGCCTTTTTCGTATCGTCCCGGCTTTCACGTTTTTTGTAATTTTTCTCCGCTCTCCGCCTCGTAGAAAATCTGTATTTTTCAAGTCCCTTTGTTCCATATCTAAAAACAAAAATGAACAAAAACGGCTTTTACGCTCCGCTCGAACAAAAAAATTGTTGCAACCGCCGTACTGTACGGGATATAATAATTTTGCTTTGTGTACTTTTTCGCAATTGCCGTGAAAGCGGCGCTCAGTCGGCGGCCTTTGCAGGAAGGCCGCACGCGGAGAAAAAGGAAAAATCATAGATGTAGCTTCAGAGGGGTTACACTCGTTTCTTCGGGCGGGAGGGCCCGGGGAAGGACACTAAGGAGGGTGCGTTTTATGGTGGAGAAGGCGTCGGAGCAGAAGGAGCAGCTGAAAGCTCTCCTCGACAAATACCGCGGCACTAAGGGCAGCGTCATCCCTGTGCTTCAGCAGGCTCAGGAAATCTACGGCTATCTGCCGAAGGAAGTCCTGATCGAAATCAGCAACAAGCTCGAAGTGCCGATCAGCCAGATTTACGGCGTGGTAACTTTCTATGCACAGTTCCATCTCGAGCCGCGCGGAAGAAACATCATCCGGTCGTGCCAGGGAACCGCGTGCCACGTACGCGGAGCGAAGGCCGTCCTCAAGGCCGTTCAGGACAAGCTCGGCCTCAAAGAGGGGCAGACCACTACGCCGGACCTCAAGTTCACGCTTGAGACGGTCGCATGCATAGGCGCATGCGGCCTCGCGCCGGTCTTCATGGTCAACGACGACACGCACGGAAGACTTACACCGGAATCGGTCGGCCCGATCCTCGACAAGTACGCGTAAACCGGATTGGAGGAACTGAACATGGCAATCAAAAGTCTTGAAGATCTCCGTAAGATAAAGGCGCAGGCCAAGGAGCACACCGAGGCCAGAAAGCTCAACGAAAGACAGATAATCATAGGCATGGGCACCTGCGGCATAGCGGCCGGAGCCCGTGAAGTCATGAAGGCGGTTCTCGAAGAACTTGCGAAGCGCGACATCCACGACGTGGCAGTCCTCCAGACGGGCTGCATTGGAATGTGCCAGAAAGAGCCCCTCCTCGACGTCGTCCGTCCCGGCGAAGACAGAGTCACCTACGGACCGGTCAAGCCGACGGACGTTCCGCGCATAATCGCGGACCATCTCATCAACGGCGTCGTCGTCGAAGATCTTGTCGTTGCCAAGATCCCGAGCAAGCAGGCGTAACAGGCCGAAGGGAGGAGACATATTATGGCTCTCGTAAGAGCGCATGTACTGGTATGCACCGGAACGGGCTGCGTCGCCTCTGGTTCGCGGCAGGTCATAGCGAAGCTCAACGAAGAACTCAAGGCGCAGGGGCTCGACAAGGAAGTAAAGGTAGTCGAGACAGGATGCCAGGGATTCTGCGAGCAGGGACCGCTCGTCATCATCTATCCTGAAGGAACGTTCTACACGCACGTCCACGAAGAGGACGTAAAAGAAATAGTCAGCGAACATCTCGTAAAGGGCCGCGTAGTGAGCCGCCTGCTCTTCAAGGAGCCGCTCACGGCGCAGCGCGTACCCGACTACGCCGACATCGACTTCTATAAAAAGCAGCACCGCCTCGTCCTCAAGAACTGCGGACACATCAACCCCGATTCGCTTGAGGAATACATCGGAGCCGACGGCTACGAAGGGCTTGCGAAGGTCCTTCTCACCATGACACCGGAACAGGTCGTCGAAGAAATGAAGAAGACCGGCCTCCGCGGACGCGGCGGCGGCGGATTCCCCACCGGCATGAAGTGGAGCTTCTGCCAGAAATCGCCGGGGCCGAAGAAATACATCATCTGCAACGCCGACGAAGGCGACCCGGGCGCGTTCATGGACCGCTCTCTGCTCGAAGGCGACCCGCACGCGATACTCGAAGGAATGCTCATCGGAGCCTACGCGATAGGCGCCGACGAAGGATACATCTACTGCCGCGCGGAATACCCGCTCGCGATCAAGCGCCTGAAACAGGCCATCGCGCAGGCTGAAGAGGCCGGGCTCCTCGGAGACAACATCCTCGGCTCGAACTTCAGCTGCCACATCCACATCAAAGAAGGAGCCGGAGCCTTCGTCTGCGGCGAAGAGACGGCGCTCATGGCCTCCATCGAAGGCCGCCGCGGTATGCCGCGTCCGCGCCCGCCGTTCCCCGCAGTCAAGGGACTCTGGGGCAAGCCTTCCAACATAAACAACGTTGAAACCTTCGCCAACATCCCCTACATCTTCCGCGTCGGAGCCGAAGAATACGCGAAGCTCGGAACGGAAAAATCCAAAGGCACGAAGGTCTTCGCCCTCACCGGTAAAATCAACAACACCGGTCTCGCCGAAGTCCCG
>DVKA01000138.1 GCA_018716365.1 Candidatus Caccocola faecipullorum | reverse complement strand
CCTTCGCCGCGAACGGCACGCTCACGAAGGACACGGACGGATATTATCTGATTGAAGACGCGAAGGATCTCGCGGCCTTCCGCGACGGCGTGAACGACGGCGACGACAGCGACGGGATAACGTTAAATTCTAACGCCAGGCTCACGAATAACATAACTTTACCTGCCGTAGAAGAAGGACAGTCAAACTGGACGCCGATAGGCGACGGGACGAACAAATACGCTGGGACGTTCGACGGGCGCGGACACGAGATAAAAGGCCTCACAGTGAATATAACGGATGCAGCCGGAGACCACCTGTACGCCGGTCTCTTCGGGTATATCGGCGGCGGCGCAGTGAAAAACGTTACCGTGTCGGGTTCTGTAACAGTGAAGTGCGACGTCTTGGAAGTCTATGCGGGCGGTATTGTCGGATACGTTGGAAACGGTTCCGTTGAAAACTGCAAAAGTTCCGTCGCTGTCACCACGGAAAATGCAACCGAAAGTCTGGACAAATCCGACGAACGTGATTTTGTCGGAGGTATTGCAGGATACATCAGCAGCGGCGGCAAAGTCGTGAACTGTGAAAGCTCAGGCGGCGTAAAATCAACTATCGGCGGCGG
The DNA here is from genome assembly GCA_018716365.1 of Candidatus Caccocola faecipullorum. Lineage (GTDB taxonomy): Bacteria > Synergistota > Synergistia > Synergistales > Synergistaceae > Caccocola > Caccocola faecipullorum. Next base: position 15,404 of record DVKA01000138.1, on the reverse strand, counting down.
CAACGGCACTTACAACTCTGTTGGCGGCATCGCAGGCTATAACCTAGGCGGCAAGATAAATAACTGCACCAGCCGCGGCAGCGTCGAAGCGTATAATGAAGGCAATTTCTCTATGACACACGCAGGCGGCATAGTAGGCTATAACACTTACGGCACCGTGTCGAACTGCGTAAGCTATTCCAAAATAACGGCGCAGAGCAACTGTGCAGGCGGTATTGCGGGAGAGAATCACGGCACTTTGGAAAACTGTATCGTAAAGGCGGAGAGCATAACCATGCGGGGACCCGGCGACATCGCCGCCATCGTACCAATGAACCCCACCGGCACTGTAACGAACTGCGCATGGGTGAAACACGATAATATGCCGGAGGATGGCGTGTTCGGCGGCGACCAGGACGGCGTAACGGGGCTTGATGATGACGCCAACGTTGTCACGTCGCTCTCGGCTTCTATAGACCGAAGCACGATAACCAAAGGTGAAACTGCAACGATAAAGCTCACGACAGGGCCGGGAACGCCAGAGAACGCTTTCGACAAGACCTCCGGCGCGGTGCGCGAGATAGTTTTCACCGGCTACGACACAAACGTAATCACGGAGATAACGGAAGGCGCGGAGGCGGGAACATACACCGTCAAGGCCGGGGCCGCAGGCTCGACTGAAATAAAAATCACCGCGGAACTTTACGCGACGGATTTCAGCACGCTGTCGTCCACTCCGGCGTACACTACTAACCCAACTGATTTCGCCTTCACGCTGCCCGTAACAGTAACGTCCGAGGCCGCGCCTTCGCAGCCCGGCACGTCGGGCGGCTCCGGCTCCACAGGCGGCGGCGGTGGCGGCGGCGGATGCTCCGCGGGCTTCGGCGCTCTCGCGCTGCTCGCGGTCGTTCCACTGCTTTTCCGCAGAAAGAAGTAAAGCGTTAATGTCATGCCGCGCTCCGGCGCAACAACTCGTCAGCGCGGCCGGCATTCCCGTCATGCCGGGCTTGACCCGGCATCCAGCGGCGTTGAACACCGAAGCGCAGGGAGTTAAAAGCCGCTGGATTCCGCGTCCGCCGAAAGACGCACTCGGCACTAGCGGCACGCTGAAGAAATCTGTCATGTCCGCAGTGCGGACAGCGTGCCGCGTCGGAGCGCGGAATGACGATTATTAACTAACGTTTTCTAAATCTGGCACAAAATTAGGCGCGGCCGCGGGCGGGACAAAAGCGTCCCCGCTTCCCGTCCCGGGGCCGCGCCGGTGAAACGAAGCGGCTCCCCCCGCTTCGCAGACACAACGGCGCGGACGGAGGATTTCCCGCCGCTCCGTCCGCGTTCATAAATTTTCGTCCGCAGGACGAAAAAGCCGCGCCGTACGACGGACGCGTGAGTTGAAACGCTTATGTGCATAAGGCAGACATAGCGCCGTTCCCGCTGCCTGCCGCGCCCCAAAAGCGCGGCGGCGCGGCGGAGAAACAGAATCGCGCCGGATTCCGGCGCGCGAATTGAAACGCTTAGGTTGCGTTTATGCAGAGCAATGCAGATGCGCCGCACCGGCCCGCGGACGGAGGCGGCGCGAAGCCGGAGCGCCCCGTCCGCTGCGCTCCGGCTTTTTTGTTTTGCGGGTTTTGTGCCGCCTTACGAAAGGGCGGGACGACGGGCGGCGGTTTTCTCTTAAACTGTCGGGCGAATACGGGCCCCGTGTCTCCGCGCCCGCATTTTCCCGCGCGGGAGTTTCCACGGGCAAATTTTTCCCATGCGGGGCGCGCCGGTTTTTATTACGCCGTTTTGCACCGCGCGTCCGTCCCAAACGTTATATAATATACAATACGAGAAAGTTTTGTTTTCAAATCCGTCCCGCGGCGCAGAGGCGCGGAAATGTCAGGGGGAATTTGACTTTATGGACTACGGAGAATACTACAAGAGTTTTGACCCATATCCTTATTACGAGGAGCGCGGATGGCTCATCGGCGACGGGCGTATCGGCGGGAAGGCGAAGGGGCTTTCGTTCGCCCATTTCGTTTTGGCGAAGAACGGCCTGACGGAGGACGTGCATCTGCCGGATTATTCTTTCGTCATCACGACTTCGGTTTTCAACGAGTTCATGGAGATCAATAATTTCTGGCAGAAGCTGGAGTTCCTGCGCGCGCACACGGACGGCCCGATTATCTATAAGGCCTGCGCCGAGGCGCGGCTGCCGCATTCGCTCGACGAGCCTCTTGAAAAGATTCTCGACCTTATCCAGACGCCGCTCTGCGTGCGTTCTTCTTCGACGCTGGAGGACGATGTGAAGCTGTCGTTCGCCGGCAAGTACGCGACCTGTTTTTCGTCGAATTCCGGCACGCGCGAGGAGCGGCGCGCGCAGCTCGAAGCCGCGATAAAGGAGGTTTACGCCTCGACGTATAATCCCGCGGCGCGCGAGTATAAGCGCAAGCACGGCATCCAGTGGGGCGGGGAGCGCATGGCGGTGCTGATTCAGCCTATCGCCGGCCGGCAGTACGGGAAGATGTTCTATCCCGAGCTTGCGGGCGCGGCTTTTTCGAAGGTTTTCCGCCGCCCGTCGCCGCGCATCAGGAAGGACGACGGCGTGGCGCGCATCTGCTTCGGCCTCGGCACGCGCACGGTGGACAGGGCCTATGCGCGCACTTTTTATCTGACGAATCCGAATCTGCGCCCCGAGGGGACGAAGCCGCATGAGATCGTGACGCATTCGCAGGAGCATTACGACTATGTAGACCTTGAAAAGCAGGCCTTCGCCTCCGAGCACGTCGCCTACACCGTGCGCGACATCATCAAGAAGCACCGCATGGCGCAGACCTATCTCCAGTGGTTCGACGACAATTCTTTCCACTGGATTCACACAGACACGAGCAATATGAACGCGCCGCGCCCGGTCTTCACCTTCTCGGAGCTGCCAAGCCGCTGCCCGAAGCTTTTCGCGCGCATCCGCAAGCTTCTGCCGCTTTTCGAGAAGGAGCTTCAGCTTCCGGTCGATATGGAGTTCGCCTACGAGGCTTCGGACGACCGTTTCACTCTGGTGCAGATGCGCCCGCTGTCGGTCTACGACGATAAGGGCAAGGTGAATATCCCGGACGTTCCGCTTGAGAAGACCGTCCTGCGCGGCGACCGCATGGTGGCGAACGGCAGGCTCGAAGGGACGAAGCATATCATCTATGTAGACCCGGAGATTTACGGCAAGAAGGCGGATTTCTCGGACGTCGCGCGGGCCGTCGGCGAGGAGAACGACAAGCTGGACGGCGAACGCTATATCCTCGTCGGCCCGGGCCGCTGGGGGAGCTCGAACCCGCTGCTCGGCGTGCCCGTGCGCTACGACGAGCTGTCGAACTCCGGCTGTCTGGTAGAGCTCGGAATCCCGCAGAAGGGCATGGCCCCAGAGTTGTCGTACGGGACGCATTTCTTCCTCGACCTCGACTGCGACAACATCCTCTATCTGCCGGTATTTGACGGCGCAAAGAATAACGTGTATAACAGAGACTGGTTCGAGAGCCACAAATGGAAAAAGACGTCCCACCCCGCCGTAAGGCACTACGAGGGACTTTTCGACGTGCTCCTCGACGGAGACACCGAAACAGGAATAGTGATAGACAAAACCGACGGGGAAGGTGAATGATATGACCTCTGCCGAAAAGGCAAAGGAACGATATTTTGAGTGGCAGCCCCACGACGACCCGGAATTTGCGCCGCTGATATGCGGCAGTGGGACGATAGGGGGCAAGGGGCGCTCGCTGCTTTTCGCGCTGCGCAGGCTGCGCGACAGCGGCGACACGGATATGAGCCGCGTCAAGGTGCCGCGCTCCATATATTTCAGCATCGAAGTTTTTCACAAATTTCTTGAGCGCGTGCCGTCGCTCGACACGCTGCTCGCCTGCGGCGACCCCGAGGGCATTCAGCGCGTTTTTCTGCTGACGCCGCTGCCCGACGAGGCGTCGCTGCGCATACGCGAATTTCTCTCCGATATGCACGATCCCGTCGTCATCCGCAGCTCCAGCCGCCTCGAAGACGACGTGAAGCACTCTTTCGCGGGGAAGTACCTGAGCACCTTCCTGGGCAACAACACAGGCACGCTGGAGGAGCGCGCGCGCGCCGTCGAGGACGAGGTGCGCCGCATATACTCGCGCACGTTCTTCCCCGCCGCCGAGGATTACAGGAAACGCCACAAGCTCGGCGACGACGACATGGGGATAATCATCATCCGCATGGCGGGACGCTGGCGCGGGCGCTACTACTATCCGACGATGGGCGGCGTCGGCTACTCGCAGAACTTCCGCCGCTGGACGACGAGGATAAGGCAGGACGACGGCCTTGTGCGCATAGTCTTCGGCCTCGGCACGATGAGCACGAAACGCGGCTACGCGCGCACCGTATCGCTGACGAATCCGATACTGCGCCCCGAGGGCTTCGCGCCCGAAAAAATATCCGGCGTCGCGCAGGAGCACTTCCACGTCATAGACGCGAACCATCCGAACCGCCTGACGACGCTCGACATCAACAACGAATGGAAGCAGCTTCTGGAATATCACCCGGACTTCGCCGCCTACGCGCAGGTTTTCAGCCGCGAGGACGGCGAGGGGGCTTTCTCCGCGATAATGAAGAACATGACGCAGCTTGCGCCCGGAAGCAAAATCTGCTTCACCTTCGACGGCTTTCCGCGCAAATACCCGATTTTCTACCGCCGCGCGAAAAAGATGCTCAAATACCTCGAAGAGAGCATGGGCGTCCCCGCCGACATAGAATTCGCCTATGAGCCGTCGGAGGATTCGTTCTGCCTCATACAGTCGCGCCCATTCTGGACGAACGCCTCCGACATGGACGAGATGCCGGAGATAGACGAAAAAAGCATACTCCTCCAGGCCGACCGCATGGTCACGCACGGCGCGATACCGGACATCCATAAAATCGTCTATGTGGACTACAACCTCTACTTCGAGCGCCGCGACTTCTACGGCACCGCGCGCCTGATAGGCGAGCTCAACGAAGCCTCGCGCGGCGAGCCGTACATCCTCGTCGCGCCGGGCCGCATCGGCTCCAGCAGCCCCGAGCTCGGCGTCCCCGTCCAGTACGGCGAGCTCACAAACTGCCGCGGCATGGTCGAGCTCGGCATTCCGCGCCTCGGCTATATGCCGGAACTTTCCTACGGCACGCACTTCTTCTCCGACCTCGAAGTAGACGGCGTCCTCTATATGCCCGTCTTCGCCGGCGAAGACCGCAACATCTTCAACGTAGACTGGTTCGAACGCTCTCATTGGACCCCGTGGGGCAACGACACCATCCGCGTCTACAAAGGCGACTTCGCCGCCTACATGGACGGCGAGAAGAACAGAGGGGTTATTGTGGAGAAAACTGCGGCGGCGGGTTAAAAATCCAGACTTCTCAAATAAGGCAGGCGGGGCGTTTCATCGCTGAAAACGCCCCGCCTGTTTTATTTTATACCTTGCCTGCGCTCAGGCTATTCTTTGGACTCCATGGAAAGCTGCTTGTTCCTGTGCCAGTTCTTCAAGCTTCCCCAGACGCCCTGCGGCAGCCAGATGATGAAGCATATGAGGGCGACGCCGTAGATGACGAGCCTCAGCGCTCCGGCCATGCGCAGGAACTCCGGCAGCACCGTCAGCGCTATCGCTCCAAGGATGGGGCCGAGCATCGTGCTCATGCCGCCGAAGATAACCATGACGAGGATGTTGATGGATTCCGTTATCGTGAAGGTAACGGGGCTTATGAACAGGATATAGTGCGCGTAGAACGATCCGGCGAACCCGGCGAGCATACCGCCGACCGTAAAGGCGAACACTTTGTTTTTCATCGTGTCGATCCCGAGCGACTCCGCAAGTTCTTCGTTCTCGCGGACGCCGATCAGGTTGTCGCCGAGCCGCGACGTTGTAAGGCGGTAGAAGAACGCTGCGACGATTGCGACGAACACCAGACCGAGGTAGTAATAGTGCATACGCGACTCGAAGACTATGTTAAGGCCGAGAAGATGTATAGGCGACGGACGCGGCACGCCGGCGATGCCCATAGGCCCGTTCGTGACCGGAATCCAGTTCACCATTATGACGTTCACGAGGACGCAGAAGAAAGCCGTCGTTATGGCGAGCACGTGGCCTCTGAGCCGGAGGACCAGCTTCCCAATCGCCCACGACACAAGCGCCGCAGCCGCGCCGGAGACCCAGAAGGTACCCCAGAAAGGTATGCCGAACTTCGTGCTGAGAATGGCGGAGACGTAAGCGCCGATTCCGTAGAAGGCGGCGTGTCCCATAGAGACCTGGCCCGAGAAGCCGACGATGAGCGCCAGCGACAGAGCGAGAACCGCATATATTTCCGACATTACGAATATATGCAGATAATAGTCCATGGTAAAGAGGTGCGGCAGGACTAACAGAACGAGCAGCAACACCGAAAACGACAGAATCTTTGTTGTCTTTTTCATTATTATTTCCTGCCTCCAGCAAGTCCTTCCGGTTTAAGTATAAACAGGAGAAGCATTAAGATGAAAGGATAGGCGTCCTTGTATGCGTAGCTGACGAAACCTCCGCCGAGACTTTCGACAAGGCCGATCAGTATCGCGGCGACGATGACGCCCTTGATCTGTCCTATTCCGCCGAGAATGATGATGACGAAGGATTTTAACGTTACCGCGAGCCCCATGTCAGGCTGTACGAAGAACATCGCGCCGACCATCGTACCGGCGGCGGCGGCGAGCGCGCCGCTTATCGCAAAGGTGACCGAATAGATGCGCCTGACGTTTATCCCCGCGAGCTCCGCGGCGATTCTGTCCTGAGCGACGGCCCTCATCGACTTGCCGGTATTGGTGTACTGGATAAACCACGAAAGCAGGCAGACCAGTATCACGCAGAGCACAAGTATGACAAGCCGTTCCGCAGTCAGGAACACGCCGAAAATATCGAACGAAATGCCGTTCAGGCCGGACTCTATCTTTCTCGGGTCGGCCTTGAAGAGGAAGAGCGCCAGGTTGGCCAGCGCAGTGGAAAGCCCGAAAGAGAGCAGCATACTGTTAATCAGCGGCTTACCGACGATAGGCCGGAAGACCGCGCGTTCTATCGCCACCCCGAGCACGCCCATTCCAACCATTGCGACCAGAATGGAGACAAAGAAGGGAAGTCCGAGCAACGAGGTGCTAAAGAAGCCTATGAATGCACCAATCATATAGAATTCGCCGTGGGCGAAGTTGGCTGTTTCCAGAATCCCAAATATGAGAGAAAGCCCCAGTGCAATCAAGGCGTAGATGCATCCTAAGATTATTCCATTCACCGCCTGTTGAAGAAAAACTATCAACATTCCTGCTCTTCACTCCTTAATTTATCTCGCAAACTGACTCTGTTGCATATTTCTTAAATTGGGAAGGGCTGTACCGTCAGGCAGCCCGCGATACGCGCCCTTCCCATTCAGCGGTCGACGCTAAAAAAATTATTCTCCCGAAATCGGGCCGGCGACGACGACTATCTGGCCGTCCTGCGCCATAACGATGTATTCGCTGATCTGAAGCTGGTTGTTGGCGTCGAAAGTAGCCTTGCCCTGCGGTCCCTCGTACTGGATTGCGGCAAGCGCGCTTCTGACGGCTTCTCTGTCGGTCGAATTCGCCGTGTCGATGGCCTGGGCTATCATCTTCGCGCAGTCGTAACCGGCCTGGGCGTATTTCTCAGGGTCCATGTCGTAGCGCGCTCTGTAATCCTCGGTGAACTTCTTGGCCGCCGGCGTGGGGATGCTAGCTACAAAGCGGCTGGCTCCGACTATGCCGTTGGCTTTCTCTTTCGTGAGTTCGAGGAACTTCTCATTGAACGTGCCGCTCGTCGGGTCCATTACAAGGATTTTGCCGCCGAGGCCCATCTCGTGAAGCTGTGATACTACGCGCGACAGGTCGACGGTTTCGCCGAAGAGGCAGAGAGCGTCGGCGCCGGCGGTCTTAAGCTTCGTAACGATCGGATAGTAGTCCGTCTCGCCCTGGTTGAAATATTCCGTAAAGACCACTTCGCCGCCGTGCTTCTCCAGCTCGATGTTGAAGGCGTCGACGGAGCCGCGGCCGTAGTCGGTGTTGATGGCGATGTAGGCCCATTTCTTGGCGCCCTTGTCGTCGACGGCCCACTTCGTAAAGGCCTTAGCTATCATGGTCGAGTTGTCGCATCCGCGGAACATCCATTTGTTGCCCATCTCGGTGATTTTCGGAGCGAGCGAGATCGGCGTGATGAGCGGCGTCTGCGTTCTCTGCGCGACGTCCATCATAGCCAGCGTGCAGGAGCTTCCGAAGTCTCCGATGACTGCGATGACGTTCTGCATTCCGACGAGCTTTTCCATAGCGGCGACAGCCGTGGCGGGGACGTTGGCGCTGTCCTCGACGAGAAGCTCAACTTTGTTGCCCTTGATTCCGCCGGCGTTGTTGATCTCGTCGACGGCCATTTCGATGCCGTTGAGCGTGAGACGTCCATCATACGCGATTGGCCCCGTGGTCGGCATTACGACGCCGATCTTAAGCGGCCCGGCCGGAATCTCCGCGCACGCGAGCGTCGCGGCCATTACGACGAGCACCAGTGCTGAAACAATACCCGACAATAACTTCTTCACAAGAAACACCTCCGTTTAATTTAATCCTACACGCCTAGGTAGGATTTACGCACATCGTCGTTCTGCAGCAGCGCGGGGCCTTCGCCTGAAAGCACCACGCGCCCCGTCTCAAGCACGTACGCGTAATCGGCTATCGAAAGAGCCATAAACGCGTTTTGCTCGACAAGAATTATCGTCGTGCCGTCGTCGCGGATTTTCTTAATTATATCCACGACTTTGTCCACGATTATCGGGGCGAGGCCGAGAGAGGGCTCGTCGAGCAGAAGAAGCTTGGGCTTCGACATAAGCGCCCTGGCGATTGCGAGCATCTGCTGCTCTCCTCCGCTGAGGCTGCCGGCCAGCTGCCTCCTGCGTTCCGCCAGTATCGGGAAATTGGTAAACGCGGCGTCGAGGCGCTCGGCTACGAGCTGCTTGTCCTTCACGGATATTCCGCCCATTTCAAGATTTTCCTGCACCGTCATCTTCGCCCAGACGCGGCGTCCCTCGGGGCACTGCGAAAGCCCGGCGGCGACGATTTGTTCCGGGTGCATATTGTTCAGCTTGAGGCCGTTGAATTCGATCGTCCCTTTCGTCGGCTTCAACACGCCGGAAAGGCACATCATGAAAGTGCTTTTCCCTGCGCCGTTGGCGCCGATCAGCGTAACGATGGAACCCTCTTTCGCCTCCATCGTCACATCGTGCAAGGCCTCAATATGCCCGTATCCGGCGCAAAGATTTTGAACTTTAAGAAACATGCTGCTGAAACCCCCTGCCCAGGTATGCTTCTATAACTCTAGGATCGTTGGCCACCACCGACGGCGCGCCTTCGGTGAGCTTCTCGCCGTAGCAGAGCACCGCGAGCCTGTCGGAGATCGATACGACGAGATTCATGTTGTGTTCTATCAAGAAGACCGTGATTCCGCGTTCGTCTCTTATCTTCAGAATAATATCTATCAGTTCTTTGGTTTCGAGCGGGTTAAGGCCGGTGGCGGGTTCGTCGAGGAGCAGCAGCTTCGGCGACGTTGCGAGCGCGAGCGCGATGGCGAGCATCCTCTGCTTTCCGTAGGGTATGTTCTTTACCAGATATTTTCTCCAGTTGTAAAGGCCGCAGAATTCCAAAATATTTTTGGAGTTCTCAAGCATATACTGGTTTTCACTGTTGGAAGTCTTCCCGTTTGTAAGGATGTCCAGTATATTCGCCTTCCGGTACTGGTTGAAACCGATCTTAATGCTCTCTTCGACGGAAACGTCGGCGAATATGTTCGTCTTCTGGAAGGTGCGCACAAGGCCCATGCGGGCTATCGCGTGGGGTTCCTTTCCAGTAATATCGCTGCCCAGGAACGACACGCTGCCGGACGTCGGCTTCAAAAATCCGCTGACCAGATTGAAGAACGTCGTCTTTCCGGCCCCGTTCGGGCCGATCAGAGACATGATCTCCCCCTTGTTGACGGTGAGATCGACGTTCTCAACAGCCTTCAGACCGCCGAAATGTATGGACAAAGCCCGAGTTTCAAGTAAAGCTTCCACGTTATTGCCTCCTCGACTCGCAGTTACACATTATTATTTTCTGCCTGCCTGCCTTCGAATAATTTTTTTACAATCTTGTCCGCCGAGACCCTCAGCAGCTTTTCAAACTCCTGCAGATTTGGCTCTACGTCGAACTTCGGCCCCGCTATGCTCAACGCGGCTATGAGGCTTCCGTCCGTGCCGAACAGCGGGACGGCTATCTCCGCCGCTCCGCAGGTCATCTCTTCCACGCTGACCGCCTTGACCTCGGCGCGGATTTTTTCTATTTCCAGTTTAAGCGCCGCCGGGGACGTTATGGTGAAAGGCGTGTACGATTCCAGCTCGGATTCCAGCACGTAGTTCTGCAAATTATGCTGCGCGTAGGCCAGCAATATTTTCCCGCACGCGGCGGCGTGCAGCGGAAAGACTTTTCCCGTCTCGGCGACGAGCTTTATCGTCCGCTCCGGCTCCACCTTGTCGAGGCATACGCCCTTATATCCGTCCTGGACCAGCAGAAGGATCGTCTGATGGCTCTGTTCGGAAAGCTTCAGCATTTCGTCGTGCGCGTATCTCGTGAGCTCAAGACGAAGCCTCCACGCACTCGTCATGCTGAGAAACTTGAAGCCGATACGGTAGCTCTGGGTCTTCGCGTCCTGAGAAACCCAACCGTTTTCTCCCAGCGAATCGAGTATCCTCTGCACCGTGCTTTTAGGAATGTCCGTCTTCATGGCCAATTCCCTGATGCCCATGCTGTCTTCTGTTTCCAGAAGCACTTCTATCAGCGACATTACTTTTGACGGCAAGCTCATACATACATCCCTCGTATATCCATAAAACTGGGACAGCTGTCCTAAATTATATATAAGAAAAAACTCTTGTCAATGCCGTTTCGCCCCTGACGGCACGTTTCCGCCGCGGGCGTCTGAAAAGGCGGCGGCCCCCCTCTGCGGGAAGCCGCCGCTGTGCAATAGCTGAATAGAATCGGATTTATATATTTTTACCCGCGGCGCTCCTCCATCACTGCGGCGCCCAGCGCTCCGGCGAATTGGGCTTTTTCGGGGGTTATTACGCGGCGGCCGGTTTTCTGTTCTATCAGGCGGGCGAGCAGGCGGTTCTGCGCGCAGCCGCCGGTGAAGCAGATGTCTCCGTCGTCGGAGACGCGCGAGAGGAGGTTCGCGGCGCGCTGCGCGACGGAGTCGAGCAGGCCGAGGCAGATTGAGTTTTTGTCGGCGCCTTTGGCGAGCAGGCCGATTACTTCCGATTCCGCGAAGACTGTGCACATGTTGTTGATGGGCTGGAGCTCTGTCTCTTCTGGGATGTTGCAGAAGTCGGCGAGCTTGCAGCCGAGGTGGACGGCCATGTTCTGGAGGAAGCGGCCCGTGCCCGCGGCACATTTATCGTTCATGAGGAAGTCGAGCACCTTGCCGTTTTCGTCTATCCTGATGACTTTCGAGTCCTGTCCGCCGATGTCGAGCACCGTGGTAGCTTCGGGCGCGAGGCGGTGGGCTCCCGCGGCGTGGCAGGTTATCTCCGTGACGCGGCGGTCGGCTTCGACGATGTTCCTTCCGTAGCCGGTGACGGTTATGTGTACGTCGTCACGCTTGAGTATATGCGCGCGGCGGCAGACCATGCGCACGGCTTTGTCGGCGCTTTCGGCGGGAGCCCAGCCCGTGGGCGTTATGTAGTAGACGAAGCGCGCGCCGTCGCTGAGCACGCACTTCGTCGCCGTAGAGCCGATGTCGAGCCCGACGTTCGCCATTAGAGCATCTCCGCGAAGGCCCCGAAGCGCGTCGCGAGCTGTCCCACGTCGCCCTGCGAGTAGTCCGTCTCGACGGACATATAGGGCACGCCTTCGCCCGCGAGGAACTGCTTTATCGTGTAGGTCTCGACGTTGTAGGTGTGGCAGGCCTGGAGTATTACGTCTACGACGGCGTCGGCCCTGTATTTTTTGACGTATTCGCGCAGCAGCGCGAGGCGCTCGCCGTTGGGCGACATGACGGAGCATGGAATGGAGATGTATTTCTCCGTCAGCGCGTCGATGGGGTCGCCGTCCTCGCGCACTTTGTAGTGCGTGCATTTGAGGTTGCCGCAGTTTTCGAAGCCGACGACGAGCGAGGGGCTTTCGGAGGATTCTATCGCGTCTACGACCTTTTCGAGCGATTTGCCCATCGGGCAGCCGGTTATCAATATGCGATGCGACGATACGTCTTTGCGGCGGAGCCCCGCGCCGTAGGCTTCGAGCACAGCGTCGACGAGCTCGTTGACCTTTGCGATGCTCGCCTCATAGTCGAAGGTGAATTTCAGGAAGTCGGAGACGAGCATGATCTCTTTGCCGCCTACCATCGGGACGGGCAGCGAGGCGAGGTCGTAGAAACGCAGCGCCGCAGCGTGCATCCTGTTGCGCAGCGCGATGGATTTGCGGATTTTCTCGTCCGTTATCTCTACGCCGAAGCGCTCTTCGAGGACTTTCTTGAGTTTGAGTATCTCATGCTTCCACAGTTCGCGGCTCATTTCGTGCTTCGCGTCCTGCGGCAGCTGCATGACGTGCGTCGGGCGCAGCTCGTTGAGCAGTTCGTACATTTTCTTCTTTCCGTCGCAGGTCGTCTCTCCGATGACGACGTCGCAGAAATGGAAGTACGGGCAGGTGTCCGTCAGCGCGAAGCCGTAGCTCGATTTGATGAGCGGGCAGAGGTTGCGCGGCAAGTGCTTTTCCGCCGCGGCTATCGGCTTGTCGCTCGTGCTGCAGAGCGAGACTGCGACGCCGCCCGCCGCGTTTACCAGCTCCCACGGCGTGAAGGTGCAGTATGTGCCGACGACGGGGACGCCAGCCTCTTTAAGTTCCTTTATGCGGACGGGGCCGTTGCGCACGCCTTCCCGCATCTCTTCTAATATCGCGTCTATCTTTTCGATAGTGCTCATAACTCCGCTTCCCTTCTATTTTTCGTTCTGTTCCAGAAGTTCGAGTATCCGCTCGGCCATTTCGCCGTATCCCTTCGTCGCGCGGCTGCGCGGACGCTCGAACGGGACGTCTATTTCTTCAAGCACGCGGCCCGGATGCGCCGTCATTACGACTATCCTGTCCGCGAGGTAAAGCGCCTCGTCGACGCTGTGCGTGACGAAGACGACTGTTTTTCTGTCCTGCTCCCAGATTCTCAGCAGCTCGCGCTGGAGCAGCACGCGCGTGTGCGCGTCGAGCGCGCCGAATGGCTCGTCCATCAGCAGCACCTCGGGGTTGTTGGCGAGAGCGCGGGCTATCGCGGCGCGCTGGCGCATTCCGCCCGAAAGCTCGTGCGGCTTCGCCTCGGCGAACTTTTCGAGGCCGACGCGCGCGAGGTAGTCCATCGCAATCTCGCGGCGGCTCTTCGCGTCCATTCCCGCAAATTCGGGGCCGAGCGAGACGTTGTCGGCGACGGTGCGCCACGGCAGCAGCGAGTATTCCTGGAAGACCATGCCGCGCTCCTTGCCCGGGCCCGTGACCGGAGCGCCCTTGTACAGAACCTCGCCCGCCGTCGCGCTCTCAAGCCCCGCGACTATGCGCAGCCACGTCGACTTGCCGCAGCCGGAGGGGCCGAGCAGGCAGACGAACTCCTTGTCGTTTATCGCAATCGAGGCGTCGGATATCGCTTCGAGCCGCCCGCCGCCGTCGAGGACGAATTCCTTGTGCAGATTTTTCGTTTCGATAAGCGCCGTCATCTCGACAACCTCTGCCACGCGAAGCAGCGCCCCTCGAAATACCGGAAGGCCGCGTCGAGCGCGAGGCCCACCGCGCCTATGCTGACCATGCCCGCTATGACTATATCCGTGCGCGCGACTGTGTAGGCGTGTGTTATGACGTAGCCGATGCCCGAGATGCTTCCCGGCATCATCTCAGCCGCGACGAGGCACATCCACGCGACGCCGAGGCCGAGCCTCATACCCGTAACAATCGACGGGGCCGCCGCGGGGAGGAGGATTTTCGTGAAAATATCGCGCTCCGACGCGCCGAGGACGCGCGCCGAATCTATGAGCGTGGAGCGCACGCTCGAAACGCCGTAGACGGTGTTCAGAAGTATCGGGAAGAAGGCCCCGATGAAAATAATGATGAGCATCGAAAACTTGATGTTGTTGAAAAAGACGTACCATTCGCCCTCTTCGATGCCGAGCATCGTCGCGAAGCTCGCGACGCCGAACCACGCTAGGATCAGCGGAATCCAGGCAAGCGGCGGCATCGGGCGGAGGATCTCCACAAGCGGAGTCATAAAGCGGTTGAACTTTTTGTAATGGCCCATGAGTATGCCGAGCGGCAGCGCCAGCACGAGCCCCGCGCTGTATCCGCAGAGGACGCGGATGGAGCTCATGCCGAGGTTCTGGAGCAGCGAGCCGAGGCGCAGCAGGTCCTCGTTCGGATGAAGGAAAATCACCCAGACCTGCCCGACCGTCGGCAGCACGACGTCGTTCTTAAGCTCGATCGCGATAATCTCCCAGATTATCAGGACGAGCAGCGGCGCGGCGAACGGCAGCAAAATCCTGTCAAAAAGAAATTTCATCGTTCCCTCCGTAAAGCCGCCGCGCGGTATGAGCCGCGCGGCGGGGATAAGCGTTTATCTCGCGGTCTTCGTGAACTGGAAGTCGAATACCTGATCCTGAACGTCGGCGAGCTTCTTGCCCTTCAGCGAGCCGGTCAGCTGGCCGAGGTCGTTGAGGATGTCGGGATAGAGGGCGGCGTTCTTCATCCACGTAGGCGTTACGGTCGTGGAAAGGCCCATGACGGCCTTCGATATGACGGCGGGTTCGATACCAAGCCAGTCTCCGGTGGCCTTCGCGGCGGCGTCCTTATTCGCAAGGCACCACTGGCTCGTCACGTCCATAAGTTTCACGAAGGAGCGCAGCGCTTCGGGCTGCTCGGCTATCGCCTTGTCGCTAGCCGCGATGCAGCAGCAGGGGAAATCTTCCCATGCGCCCTTCGGTTCGAGCTCCTTCATCTGGAGGACGACGTGGCCCTGTCCCTTCGCCTCGATGACCTCGGGCGTCGGGGCCGGAATGACGGCGAACTCTACCTGCTTCGCTATGAGCGCCGGGATGACGTTCGGGATGCCCTTAAGGTCCATCATGACGATGTCGGCCTGCTCCTTCGTCGCGTTGGCGTCGCCGGTCACGCGGAGGTTCGACTGCGCCATGGCGGCCTCGAAGACTATCTTCGGCGCGCTGGTCGGCGAGTGGTAGCCGACGGTCACTGGGCGCTTGGAATCCTTGACGTACTTCTCGAAGGCTTCCCAGCCCTTAACGTCGATGTCCGTGCGCGAGACCATTGCGATGGCGTCGGACTGGAGCGGGGAGATGACCTTTATCTTCGCGCCGCTGTCGATGCC
>DVKA01000137.1 GCA_018716365.1 Candidatus Caccocola faecipullorum | reverse complement strand
CGCGCGGCGCTCGGCGGCTCCAAGGGATTCGGCCCGGGAATGGCCGGCTTCCCGATGGGCGAAAACTCCATCTATACGCGGCCCGTCAGAGATCTTGAGCTTTCTGTGCGCAGCGAGAATTGTCTCCTTCGCGGCGGAGTGCATATGATTGGCGAGCTCGTATCGCGGACGAGGGACGACCTCCTGAAAATCCGCAACCTCGGCAAAATCTCCCTCAAGGAGATCGAGGAGAAACTTGCCAAATTCGACCTGCATCTCAGCGGCGACATAAGCACGCCGATCGACGATGACGACGAGGATTTGGAGAACAACGAACAGAATCCGAAGGAGGAGTAAGCAATGAGACACCGCATGAGTACAAGGCGGTTGGGCCGCTGCAGCGCCCACAGGTGGGCCATGCTTGGCAACATGGCGGCCAGTCTCTTCGTAGAGGGAAGCATCGTTACAACGGAGACGAGAGCCAAAGAGCTTCGCCGCGTGGCCGAGAAGCTCATCACGAAGGCGAAGTCCGGCACGCTCAACGACCGTCGTCTCGTTATTGCCAGAATCCCTCACAAAGAGGCGGTCAATAAGCTGTTCAACGAGCTGGGGCCGAAGTATGCCGAGCGCAACGGCGGCTATACCAGAATAGTCAAGATCGGGACTCGCGTAGGCGACTCCTCGCCGATGGCGGTAATTCAGCTCGTAGACTAAAACCTTAGATGCAGCAAGAAATACAATTCATTCTCCAAGGCGCGGAGTTCGCCTATGCGAATACGGCCGAAAAGATACTCCGCGGTATCGATTTGGAAATCCGCGCCGGCGAGTGGGTTGCGCTTCTTGGTTCTAACGGTTCAGGAAAGTCCACACTTTTAAAGATTTTAAGCGCCCTGCTGACTCCCACGCAGGGCTTTTGTTTTGTCTGCGGACTTGATACGCGCGAGGCGAAGCCGGAGCAGCTTCGCGGAATTTCGAGCATCGTCTTCCAGAACCCGGAGGATCAGATAGTCGCCGCAGTCGTAGAAGAGGAAGCCGCTTTCGGCCCCGAGAACCTAGGCTGTCCGACGGAAGAGATTTGCCGCCGAGTCGAGGAGTCGCTCAAAGCGACTGCGCTCTGGGAGAGGCGCGGCGACCTCGTCTCGTCTCTCTCCGGCGGGCAGAAGCAGCGGCTCGCGCTCGCGGGCGCGCTTGCGATGCATCCGCGCGCGATTCTGCTCGACGAGGCGCTTTCGATGCTGGACCCGCGCTCGCGCCTCGAATTTACCGAGATAATCAAGCGCGAGCACGCGAAGGGCGTCACCATAGTCGAGGTGACGCACAGGCTTGAAGAGATACGCTGCGCGGACCGCGCGATCGTCCTTGAAAATGGAAGAATTTCATGCGATATGCCGGTGCGCGAATTTTTGAACAAAAGCGCCGCGGAGCTTGCCTCTATGCATCTCATGAAGCCGCCGGTCGAGCGGCTCGCTGAAAAATTGCGCGCAGAGGGCATTATACTGGACTGCCGCCCGACGGACGCCGCTTCGCTGACAGAAGAACTATGCCGCTTATTGTAGAAAATCTCAGCTATACATACAACGCAGGGCTGCCCTCGGAGCGCGCCGCGCTTTCGGGCGTTTCGTTCGAGTGCGGGGAAGGCCAGATAGTTTCCGTCCTCGGACACACAGGGAGCGGGAAGTCTACGCTTGCGCAGCATCTGAACGGCCTCATCGCGCCGCAGAGCGGGCGCGTCTGCGTCGATGGGGACGAGATCGGCAGAAGCGCCGCCGAGACGCGGCGCGTGCGCCGCAAGGCCGGCCTCGTATTCCAGTACCCGGAAGAGCAGATATTTTCGGACAAGGTCTTCGACGAGATAGCATTCGCGCCGCGCAACTGGGGCGTGCCGGAATCGGAAATTCCGGCGCGCGTCAGAGAGGCCGCGAGAGAGGCCGGCCTTGACGAAGCTTTGCTCGACGCTTCGCCCTACGGGCTTTCCGGCGGGCAGAAGCGCAGCGTCGCGATAGCCTCCGTAATATCGGCGCGCCCGTCGTACCTAGTGCTCGACGAGCCCGCCGCCGGCCTCGACTGCGACGCGGCTGAGGCGCTCGTCTCCATGATAAAGAATTTCGCCGCGTCGGGCGCGGGCGTCGTACTGATTACGCATGACATTGAGTTTGCGCTCTCCGTGAGCGACATGATTCTTCTGCTCGAAGAGGGACGCGCTCTGTCGTTCGGCACGCCGGAGGAGACCGCTGGGCTCGTCGTCTCGCGCGACGTGAAAGGGCTCGCCGTGCCTGAAATCCTCGGCATATCCGCCTCTCTGCGTTCCGCCGGGAAGATTGAAGCGCTCGCCTGGAGCGTCGACGGCCTCATTGACCAGATAAGAAAGAGAAAAAATGGCCTCGCTTGATAAAATCCCGCTTGGGCAGTACATTCCGGCCGATTCTTTCGTTCATTCGCTCGACCCGCGCGTGAAGATAATCGTCACGATCATTGCTATGATTGCAATTTTCATGCTGCACACGGCGCCGGCCTTCGCGCTCTGCGGGCTATTCATATTTCTGCTCTCGCGGCTTGCGCGGCTGCCCTTCAGGCTCGTCGCCGCGTCGTCGCGTCCCGTCCTTATTCTCGTTATATTTACGGCTTTATTTCATCTTTTCCTCACGCCGGGAAAAGCCCTTTTTTCATTCTTCGGCATAGAGGCGACCGCCGAAGGCGCTTTGCTCGGCCTTGCAATGGCGCTGCGGCTCATATATCTCGTCATGTTCGCCTCGCTTCTGACATTCACCACTACGCCTGCAAAGATTTCAGACGGCCTCGAAGGGCTTCTCTCACCGCTGAAACGGCTCGGCCTTCCCGCGCACGACATAGCGATGATGATAACCATCGCGCTGCGCTTCATTCCGACGCTTTTTGAAGAAACCTCGCGCATCATCAAGGCGCAGAAGTCGCGGGGCGCGGATTTTGAAAGCGGCGGCCTCATGCGCCGCGCGCGCGCCTACGTTCCCGTGCTGATTCCTCTGTTCGTCATCGTCTTCAAGCGCGCGGAGAACCTCGCAGTCGCAATGGAGGCGCGCGGATACGCCGGCGGCGAGGGGCGTACGCGTATGCGTCCGCTCAGGTGGCGGCGCTCGGACGGCGCGGCCCTCGCTGGATTTATATTTTTATCGGCGCTGCTCGTCGTGTTCGACAGGGCGGCGGGGCGGCTGCTGTGAGATACGCGGCGGAAATCAGCTACGACGGCGGCCGTTTCTTCGGCTGGCAGATACAGCCGGAGCTTCCGACCGTGCAGCAGGCCCTTGAGGAAGCGGCCTCGGCGCTGAACGGCGGGCATACGGACGTCGCGGGCGCGGGGCGCACAGACACAGGCGTGCACGCGCGCGCGCAGATTTGCACCTTCGACATGAAGCGCGAATGGGAGCCGCGCAGCCTCATGCTTGCGATTAACGCCCATCTGCCGCCGGGCGTAAGCGTAATGCGCACGGCGCGCGTCGCGGACGATTTCCACGCGCGGTTCAGCGCTCTCAAACGCGAGTACCGCTATTTTATATGGAACGCAAGCTCGATATATCCGCACACAAAGCCCTACGCCGCGTGGCTCAAGCACGGCGGGTACGACTGGAAGGCCGCGGTGGCAGCCGCGAAATTTCTCGAAGGGGAGCACGACTTCCGCAACTTCTGCCGGCTCGAAGGCTACGAGCACACGACAGTGCGGCGCATAGAACGCGCGCGGCTCGTCAGGAGAGGCCGCCTCGTCGTATTCCAGATACGCGGCGACGGATTCCTCCACAACATGGTGCGCATAATACTCGGCAACCTTGAGCTTGCCGCGCTCGGCAAAATCAGGCCGGAGGAGATAAAAGAGCTGCTCGATACTGAGACGCGCACGCGCTCCGACGGCGGACGGACCTTTCCTGCCTGCGGCCTCTGGTTCTGGAAAGTCACCTACGGCGCTCCGATATGGTAAAATTAATATTTGAACGGAATAGATTATGCAGATAAGACCTCTGTATAAAAACGGGAGGCTGAAGAATTTTGTGGAATAAAGACATAGGTATAGACCTCGGGACGGCTACCGTCCTGGTATTCGTAAAGGGCAAGGGCATCGTCCTGCGCGAGCCCTCCGTCGTCGCTATGGACCAGTCGACAGGAAAGATACTATCCGTCGGCGAGGACGCGAAGGTTATGATAGGCAAGACGCCCGGCAACGTCGTGGCGATACGCCCGCTGCGCGACGGCGTCATAGCGGACTACACAATGACGGAAGTCATGCTCCGCGAGTTTATGAAAAAGGTTACGAAAGGCCTTGAGCGCCTTGTGCGCCACCGCCTCATGATAGGCGTCCCAGCCGGGGCGACCGACGTAGAGCGGCGAGCCGTGCTCGAAGCGGCTCTCGAAGTCGGCGCGAAGGAAGCGTACCTGATAGAAGAGCCGATGGCGGCCGCGATAGGGGCCAACATGCCCGTAGGCGAGCCGGTAGGCAACATGGTCGTCGACATAGGCGGCGGCACGACGGACATAGCGATAGTCTCGCTCGGCGGCCTCGTCGTCTACGAGTCGCTGCGCGTCGGCGGAGACAAATTCGACGAGTCGATAGTGCGCTATATGCGCAAGCAGTACAACCTTGCGATAGGCGAGCAGACTGCAGAGGACATAAAGAAGCAGATCGGGGCCTGCGACCCGAAGACCGCCTCGCCAGAGAAGACGATGGACATCCGCGGGCGCGACCTTGTGCAGGGGCTTCCGAGACAGGTGACCGTGTCGAGCGTCGACATCGCGCGCGCGATAGAAGAGCCTGTCAACGCGATAGTAGCCGGCATCAAGCGCGTGCTTGAAAAGACGCCGCCGGAGCTCTCCGCAGACGTAATGGACCGCGGCATAATCCTCACCGGCGGCGGCGCATACCTGCGCGGCATCGCAGAGCTGATCATGGAGGAGACCGAGATAAACGCGATGGTCGCAGAGTCGGCGGGCGAATGCGTAGCGCTCGGCACCGGAATCGCGCTCGAATCGCTCGACAAACTGAAGGAAACGGGCGCCGTCTACCTTGCGACGAAAAAGGGGATAGTCAACAAATAATGCGCCTCTGGTGGGAAGACGAGGGGCTTGACTTCGAGTGCCAAGGCTGCGGGCGCTGCTGCGGCGGCGAGCCCGGCGAAATATGGGTGACGCCCGCCGAACGCGCTAAAATCGCCGCGGAGCTCGGCATGGACGAAGCGTCGTTCAGAAAAGAATGCCTCACGAGAATCGACGGCCGGTGCAGCATCAGGGAAAAAGAAAACTACGACTGCCTCTTCCTCGACGGAGAGACGAAACGCTGCAAAATCTACAAAGTCCGCCCGCTCCAGTGCCGTATGTTCCCCTTTTGGCCCTCGATGCTGACAGACAAGCGGATATGGGACTACTACGCCGCATTCTGCCCCGGCATGGGAAACGGCAAACACTATGAGCCGGAGCTTGTGAGGAAATTTCTCTCGCTTGAAACTGCGCGCGACTTATAAAGTAAACGAACCGGCCCGTTCAGGGCCGGATTTTTTTCAGCGACAGAGAAAAGGCCTCGTTCGGCGTATTTGTGAATATACTTTAATTATTTATAGAATGATTAAAATTTTTGCTTAAATTATAAAATTGAATTCTGGAAATTGGCGCTTGATTTTATCAAGTTTAGAATGTAGACTATAAATTGCAGTGAAGTTTGAAATAAACCATTCTCCGCATTAAGTACAAAAAACAACATACGGGAGGTTGTACAAATGGCATCAAATTATCTGGTAGCGCCGAAGGACGTATTCTCAACGATAGAGAAACTCATGCTCCGCGACGGCTTCGACATCGTCATCGACATGGAGAAATCTAAGGGCAGCCACGTCATCGACTCCGCAACCGGTACTGACTGGCTCGACTTCTATACATTCTTCGCCTCGGCCCCCTTCGGTATGAACCATCCGAAGCTCGACAACGAAGAGTTCAAGGAAAAAATATTCCGCGCCGCCATCAATAAAGTCGCCAACTCCGACATCTACACGCAGGAGATGGCGGACTTCGTCAAGACGTTCGGCGAAGTCGCGGTGCCGGAAGGCTACAACCATGTATTCTTCATCGACTACGGCACGCTCGCCGTTGAAAACACCTTCAAGGTAGCGATGGACTGGAAAGTCCAGAAGCTTCTGCAGAAGGGCAAGATAACCCCGGGCGAAGCCTACGACGGACGCAAAGGCACGAAGATCATGCACTTCAACGAGGCCTTCCACGGACGCAGCGGCTACACCCTCTCCGTCACGAACACCAACGACCCGAACAAGCACCAGCGCTATGCGAAATTTACGGAATGGCCGCGCATAATCAACCCGAAGATAACCTTCCCGCTTGAAGAGCATCTCGGCGACGTCGAATGGCTCGAAGCGCAGGCGATAAAGCAGATCAAGCACGCGCTGATGAACGACCCTGACGGAATCGCCGCCGTCATCATCGAGACGATACAGGGCGAAGGCGGAGACAACCACTTCCGCACCGAGTTCTTCCAGCAGCTGCGCCAGATATGCGACGAAAACGAAATGCTCCTCATCTTTGACGAAGTGCAGTGCGGCATGGGCATCACCGGCAAGATGTGGGCCTGGCAGCATCACGCGCCCGTCAAGCCGGACCTCTTCTCGTTCGGTAAAAAGGCGCAGATCTGCGGCCTCGTCGCCGGTCCGCGTATCGACGAAGTCGAAAACAACTGCTTCACAGTATCGAGCCGTATCAACTCGACATGGGGCGGAACCGTCGTCGACATGGTGCGCGCGCAGAGATACCTTGAAATCTACCGCGACGATAAAATACTCGACTACGTCAGCAACGTAGCCGGCCCCGCGCTCTACAACGGACTTAAAGAGCTCGAAGCGGAGTTCCCGAAATACATCCGCAACGTCCGCGGCAAGGGCCTCATGTGCGCCTACGACATCTGCTCGGAAGAACTGCGCAACAAGTTCCTCAAAGCCTGCCAGGCGAACAATATGCTCATCCTCGGCTGCGGCGCGAACACCGTCCGCTTCCGCCCGGCCCTCAACGTCCCCGTCGAGGACATCAAGCTCGGAATCGAAATCTCGCGCAAGGCCGCGAAGGAAGTGTTTGGGAAGTAGCAGACATCCTTTCCCAAACGCAGCAGATAACGGAACGGAATAAAGGACGCCGCCGGAGCATGCTCCGGCGGCGTTTTGTATCGAGGCTGGAAGAATTTCCCGAGAATCGAATATAGAAAAGGCCGGAGCCTGGGCTCCAGCCTTTCTGTGTGGAATGGCGCTTTCGGATCAGAAGCGCACCAGCGAAGTTATGTCCGACATCACGCAGCCGGGATTCAGATCGGCGACGCGCATCAGGAAGTTGAGTTTGTCTATTCTCTCGCCGGAGCGTGGGCAGCCGTTTTTGATGAAGCTTACGTCGAGGCCTACGGCGAGGTCCATCACTACGTCGCCTATGACGCCGCCGGAACGTCCAGATGGGATGGCTAGCAGTCCGCGCTCCCTTGCGAAGCGGTAGGCGTCGAGCGCCTCGCTTATCGTCCCGACCTGGTTCGGCTTCAGGATGAAGCCGTCTATCGAGTTGGTCGAGCAGGCGCGCGCGATGCGTTCTTTGCTCGTCGCGGTGAAGTCGTCGGCGATTATGAGCGTACGGGAAATTTCCTTATGCGCCATTTCGTAGCCTTCCCAGTCGTTTTCGTCGAGCATATCTTCGATGAATACGAAGTTCCATCTCTCCGTCAGCCCCTTGACATAGCCGATCAGTTCGTCGGAGGAGAGGCGTTTGCCGTTGAGATAATATGTCTTGGTCGCCGCGTCGTACATTTCGCTTGAAGCGCAGTCGAGAGCGAAGGCGCATTTGCCGGTATAGCCGCAGGCGTCTATCGCCTCGCTCATGAGCGAGAGCAGCACGTCGGGGTCTTCGGAAGGCGCAATCCAGCCGTATGAGCCGCCGACTCCTGGTTCTTTTTTAGTGTAGTTCTTGATGACAGGCCCGAGCTTCTGGAATACCTTGACGGCTATTTCGACAGCTTCATATATCGAGTCCGCCTTGTAGGGCATGACGATGAACTCGTTGAAGGCCTGCGTCAGTCCCGGATATTTGCCGCCGTTGATAACGTTGAACGACGGGATGGGGACGTCGCGGATAGGCTCGCCCGCAATGTATTCGTAGAGCGGCTTTCCCGTGTCTTCGGCCGCGGCGCGGAAGGCCGCTATCGAGGCGCTGTATATCGCGTTGCCGCCGAGGTTGTGTTTGTCCGGCGTCCCGTCGAGCTCTATCATTATTTTGTCGATTTCGTCCTGGGCGCTTACCTCTTTGCCTACGAGGGCCGGGGCGATTATCTTGTTGACATTTTCGACTGCCTTGTGGACGCTCATGCCGTTGTATTCTTTCGGGTCGTCGTCGCGGAGGACGAACGACTCGTACATTCCGACAGAGCTGCCGGTCGGCGCGCTTCCGCGGCCGAGCGAGCCGTTTTCAGTTATCACGTCTACCTCGACCATCGGGCGGCATTTGCAGTCGATGAGCTGTCTTGCCTTGACTTCTTGGATTTTTGACATTTTAGCGTCCTCCTAGTCTATTTTCGGAACGTACATGACGTTGAAGTCGCAGAGGTTGGTTCCTGTGTTGCCTGTAAAGACCGCGTCTCCGATGGCGTCGAGCGCCTCGAAGCTTGCATGTCCGCGGAGCGCGGCGTGCACGTCGACGCCTTTTTCGAGCGCAGCCTTATAGCTTGTCGAGTCAGTAATGCCTCCGGCTACGCTTGTCGTGCCGTCCGTTCCCTCCGAGTCCATCGAGAGCAGGCATATGCCTTTCGCCTTAGCCGCCGAAAGGGCGAAGCTCAGCGTCTCTTCCTGAGAGGGGCCGCCGTGGCCCGTTATCGTGCTGTTGTCGAGTATCTGCGTCGTGGCTTCGCCGGAGGCGAGCAGCACGCACGGCGCCTGCACCGGATTGCCGTAGGCCTGTATCTCGCGCGCTATGGAGGCGAACATAGTGCCGACGTCGCGGCTTTCGCCTTCTAGGAAAGATGTGAGTATGACCGCCGGAATGCCCATTTCTTCTGAAATCTGCTTTGCGTAGATGCAGGAGTCGGGCAGGGTGTTCAGCAGGTAATAGGTGTTGTTCGGGAACGCTTTCGGCGTCTCGCACTCCGGCCCCGCGTTCATGAGGTAGTCCACCACGTTTTTCGGGAGCCTGTCCGCGACGTCGTAGTCGCGGATGACGCGCCGCGCGTCGTCGAGAGTCGTCGCGTCCGGTCCCATCGGAGTGCTCTTGTATTTAGCGTAGGGGATTCCGATGTCTCCAGTCGCCGGGGAGCCGACCGCGTCGCTTATGCCGAAGCCGATGAGTTCCGCGCCGCGCGCCTCTATGCGCTTGGCGAGCATTCCGCCGTTCATCTGCGATATATGACGGCGGATCGCGTTTATCTCGTATATGTTCGCGCCGGATTTGAGCATCACGTCGGTGACCTTTATCTCGTCGTCGAGAGATATGCCCTCTATCGGGCAGCTCATAAGCGCGGAACTTCCGCCGCTTATGACGCAGATGAAAAGGTCGTCCGGCCCGGCGTGGTCTACGAGGTCGAGTATTATTTTGCAGGCGCGGTAGCCCTCTTCGTTCGGAAGCGGGTGTCCGCCGACGTAGACTTCGGTTTTATGGAAAACGTCGGTTGGCTCTGATATTTTCACAATAGCGATGCCGCGGGTCAGCCTGTCGCCGAGTATTTCGTCGACCGCCATGGCCATGTGGTTGCAGGCCTTGCCGGCGCCTACCAGGTAAACGTTTTTCTTCTTGGAAAGGTCCCAGCTCTTCGTCCCGATATGGAGGATGTCGCCGTCAAGGCTCATTATGCTTTTGATGCGTTCCTTCGCGTCGAGCTTCTGGAGCGTCTTGTCCGCTATGTCGAGTACGATGCGTCTCGACTCCGTGTCACCGTGGGATAACAACTGCTCGCGGTTTCTTATCTTCCACTGCATATATAAAAACCTCCCGTTGACTTTGTGCGAAGCTTTTTTATTTCCAGAATGCAAATCCAGTATAAAAAGCTTTATTTAACAAAGTCAACGGGAGCGTCAATATGTCGATACTTGCTGTCAATATTACGAATAGTCTTCCTCTGGCCGTTCTTTGAAATGCGGCGCGCCGCCCGCCGCCTGCATCTGTTTTCTGTATTGCATCGGGGAACAGTGCATCTTCTTTTTGAAGCACTCCGTGAAATAGCTTCCAGAACCGAATCCGACGCTCTGCGCTATCTCGGATATATTGTGGTCGGTAGTCGCGAGCATTTTCATCCCCTGATGTATGCGGTAATTTATGAGGTATGCGAAGGGCGTCGTGCCAAGCACGCGCTGGAAGACGCGGCAGCACTCGCCCTTGCTGATATGGTCGGAATCGGCTATTTCGTTGAGCGAAATACGCTCCATATAATTTCTGTGAATGTAGTGCGTCAGAGCCTTTATTCTCTGCTTGTCGGAGAACGTCACAGAGGCCGCGGCGGACAAGATCTCTTCGTTGTTCTGTACTATTACCTGCCACATTTTCAGTATTATTGCGTACATCTCTATTTCGTAGCCGAAACGTCCGCCGCGGTTCGCTTTAATTAACTTTTCCATCAGCTCGCGGATTTCGAGATGCCACGGCTCGTCGTAGAACGCGATGGCCTGAAGCTCGTTTGAAAAGATGACGGGGTTCACATAG
>DVKA01000136.1 GCA_018716365.1 Candidatus Caccocola faecipullorum | reverse complement strand
GCGACTATCGTCACCTCGACCTCTTCTTCTATCGATTTGTCCTCGGCGCAGCCCCAGATGAAGTGCGCGTCGGGCGACTTTACGTCCTCGATGATGTCGGCGGCTAGGCCGACCTCGTAGAGCGCGAGCTCTTTTCTGTGCGTGATGTTCATGAGCACGCCCTTGGCGCCCTGCATGGAGCATTCCATGAGCGGGCTTTCGAGCGCCATGCGCACGGCTTTCTCGACGCAGTCTTCGCCGCTCGCGGCTCCGACGCCCATGACTGTGCGTCCCGCGCCGCGCATAACGGTGTTAAGGTCGGCGAAGTCGACGTTTACGAGCCCGGGGCGCGTGACGAGGTCTGTGACCCCCTGCACCGCCTGGCGCAGAACTTCGTCGGCGAGCGAGAAGGATTCCGTCAGAGGCGTGTTCTTCTGCGCTATTTCGAGAAGCCTGTCGTTCGGCACGACGATGAGCGCGTCGACCTCGGGGAAGAGCTTTTCGATGCCCTCTTCCGCGTAGCGGCGGCGGCGCTTTCCTTCGAACGAGAAGGGCTTCGTGACGACCGCGACGGTCAGTATCCCCATTTCGCGCGCGGCGCGCGCAATTACGGGGATGGCTCCCGTTCCGGTGCCGCCGCCCATGCCTGCGGTCAGGTAGACCATGTCCGCGCCCTTCATGTAGCGGCGTATCTCGTCGATCGATTCGAGCGCGGCGCGCTCGCCCACCTCTGGCATGGCTCCCGCGCCGAGCCCCTTCGTGACGCGCTCGCCGAGGACTATCTTCGACTCGCAGAGCGAGCTGCCGAGCGAGCGCACGTCGGTGTTCACCGCGAGCGTGTCCACGTCCTTGAGGCCGTGCGATATTATATGGTTGAGGGCGTTTCCGCCGCCCCCGCCTATCGCGATGACCTTTATGGCCTTATGGAAGATTCCCTGAGCTGCGGTCTCTTTCATATCCGCTTTATTTTCTTCGGCCCGCCCCTGATATGCGGGGCTTTCACCAAACTGTCCATAGTACGCAAATTCTTCTGCCGGCACGGAGCGACACACCTTCTTTGCCTGTTGATGTATAATATTCCGTATGTTTTTATTATAGCATCGAGAGGTGTTAATTTTATGACTTCGGGCAACGGATATGCAAATTTTTTCAGCGGCAACGTGCCTTTTATAATTTTCTTCGCATTCTTCGCGCTGCTCGCATGGGACATAACCTCGCCGATGGCGACGGCGATTATATGGGCCGGGATGCTCTCGTTCGTCGCGACGCCGCTTAACAAAAAAATACTCAAGGCGCTCCGCGGCGGCAAGTACCCGAGCATCTCCGCGGCTGTGACGATGACGGCGCTGCTGCTGCTCTGCTTCGTCCCGGTGCTGCTCGCCCTCTCGACGCTCGCGAGCGAGGTGACGAGCCTCGGGCGCATCTTCGCGCAGCTCTTCGTCAAGATTCAGCACGTCGCGCACAACGGCGCGGCGATAGAGTTCCCCGATTGGATGCCGGCCTGGATAGCGGACAACATACGCAATTTCATGGCCGACTCCGACGCGCTGCGCGGCGCGGCGCAGAACGTCGTGCAGTGGGCGACGCGCTTCCTCAGCTCGATTTCGGCGCGGCTCATAGAGCACGGCTCCTCCTTCCTGCTCAACTCCGTCATAACGCTGATGGTTTCCTTCTTCTTTATACGTGACGGCGAAAAGATAATAGACTACATAGAGAGCGTGACGCCGCTCGAGCCCGAGGAAAAACAAAACTTTTTCAGTCAAATTTCGGGGATTCTGAACTCGATAATATACGGTATAATCTTCACCGTCGCCGTTCAGGCGGTGCTAGGCGCGATCGGCTGGTGGATAGTCGGCCTCGGGAACCCGGTGTTCTTCGGGATGCTGATGTTCTTCTTCGGAATGTTCCCCGCGGGGACGGCGGTCGTCTGGGTGCCCGGCGCGATATACCTCGCCTTCACGGGCGACCTGAAGAACGCCGCGATACTTTTCGTGTGGGGCGCGGCGATAGTCGGGACGATAGACAACCTGCTCCGCCCCTACCTGATAAGCTCTGGCGGCAGGGGCGGCGTCGAGATATCGACGCTCGTCATAATACTCGGCCTCTTTGGCGGCGTGATGAAGTGGGGCTTCCTCGGGGTTTTCGTCGGGCCGCTGCTGCTGGTGCTCTTCATATCGGTCTGCGGACTTTATAAAAAGCGCTGGCTCGAAAGTATTGGAGGAAAATGATTTACAATGCTCGCAGAATTCATAGCCACCGCGGCGACCGGCGCGTCGCTCGCGATGGACGCCTTTTCCGTCTCCATCTGCATAGGGCTCTGCCATGACCGCATAAGCGCGAAGAACGTGCTGACGGTCGGAGGCGCGTTCGGATTTTTTCAGTTCTTCATGCCTCTGCTCGGAGGCGTAATAGCGGGAGGACTCTCGGGATTTTTCAGCACATGGACGCCGTGGATAGCCGCGGCGCTCATCGTCTGGGTCGCCGTCAACATGATACGCGAGGCGGCCTCGGGCGGCGAGGACGACTGCTCGTCTATGACGATAACGCTGAAGAGCATGACCGTGCTCTCGTTCGCTACCTCGCTCGACGCGCTCGCCGTCGGCTTCTCGATAGAAAGCACCGGCGGCTCCGCGATGTCGCTCGCGGTGCTCGCCGGGATAATAACCTTCGCGCTCTCCGCCGCTGGCACGATAGCCGGCAAAAAAGTCTGCTCGCATTTCGGCAGGAAGGCCGAATACGTAGGCGGCGGCGTCCTGCTGATTATAGCGGCGCGGATAATTTTGCAGGCGCTGTAAAACAAATCAGGCAAATACGCAAAAAGAGGCCGCGAGGCCTCTTTTTTATTTCACGCGCACGCTGCGCCGCCGCTAAGAAACATAAAAGACGACTGCGCAGTGGCGCTCCGCCGTCTCTTTATAAAACTCTTTTATCTTCCGGACATAATCACGAAGATACTCGAAAAATCCGTCCCCGTCGCTTTCGTCCATAATCGGATACACTTCGTCCGCCAGCATCGCGCCGAAGTCGAACATGCCTTTCAGCTTATCTTCGTCAAGCGAATCAAGATACTCAGCAGCTTCGCGCACCTGTTCCGCATCGGCGAAGAAAGCGCCGAATTCCATGCCGTTCTCGATAAAATTTTCGTCGCGTATCGGAACGACGTATCCCATAGGCGGTTCTCCGTCGTCTATATCGCCGCACAACAGATAATGCACGGCCTGCCACGACTTATCTATATCAAGCGTCCGGTGCTCCTCGGGATTCATGTCGAAAATATCAATCTCTCCCGAACGTATGCGCTTCAGCTCATCTTCGCCGACCGCGATATAATTTCCCAGCATCCCCATAATTTCGCCGCCCTTATCAAAAGAACGCCGCGTATGAAACGCGGCGTCTTAAGCATTTATTTCGCTATATCTCCATCAGCTCGTACTCGCGCGTGCCTATGCCTATCTTTTCGGCGTGCTCGAGCGTCGCCTGCCAGTGCGTGTCGGGGTGGATTGTGTGGAAGTGGTCCGCGCCGGCTCCGCGCTTCTTTATCTGGTCGGCGAGGTAGCTGTTCGCGACTGCGGGGGCCTTCATCACGGCGTCGGCGCAGGCCTGGTCGAGCGCGACAGGGTCGTGCGATGCGAAGAAGCCGATGTTCGGCACGACAGCCGCGTCGTTCTCCGCGTGGCAGTCGCAGAAGGGCGAGACGTCAACGACGGCGGCGATATGGAAGTTCGGCTTTCCGTCGATTACGGCCTTCGCGTACTCCGCCATCTTGCGGCAGACGGCCGTCTCCGAGCCCTCCCAGTCCGGCTTCACCGCGTCGAATGGACAGGCGCCGATGCAGCGGCCGCAGCCTACGCATTTTTCGTGGTCGATGTGCGCCTTGCCCGCGGTTATCCTTATCGCCTTCTGCGCGCAGTTTCTGGCGCAGCGTCCGCAGCC
>DVKA01000135.1 GCA_018716365.1 Candidatus Caccocola faecipullorum | reverse complement strand
CCGTCGGAGAAGGCGCGCTCGCTGACTATTTTCAGCTCGCCTGTGAAGTAGTCGTACTTCGTCTCGACGGAGGTGAAGCCGTTGATGCGCGAGATGATGTAGGCCGCGTCTTTGCCGAGGCCGTTCAAGATGACGCGCAGCGGCTCTTTGCGCACTTTGTTAGCGGTGCGCGCGATGCCTATAGCGCCTTCCGCCGCCGCGAAGGATTCGTGTCCGGCGAGGAAGCAGAAGCATTTCGTCTCTTCGCGCAGCAGCATCGCAGCGAGGTTGCCGTGGCCGAGGCCGACTTTGCGCTGGTCTGCGACGGAGCCGGGGACGCAGAAGGCCTGAAGGCCTTCGCCTATCTTCTCGGCCGCTTCGGCGGCGGTCTTTGCGCCGCTCTTTATCGCGTTGGCCGCGCCGAGCGTGTAGGCCCAGACGGCGTTCTCGAATGCGATGGGCTGGATTCCGCGCACTATCGCCGCGACGTCCACGCCTTTGGCGAGGCAGATGTCGCGCGCCTCGTCGAGGTCTTTAATCCCCTTTTCGGCGAGGAATGCGTTTATCTTGTCTATCCTGCGTTCGTAACCTTCAAAGTTTGCCATTTCGTTTCCCTCCTACTGCCTGCGCGGGTCGATTATCTGCGCCGCTTCGGCGTAGCGTCCGTATGTGCCTACGTTCTTCTCGAAGGCTTCCTTCGGGTCTACGCCCTTGCGTATCGCCTCCATCATCTTGCCGAGCGAGACGTAGCGGTAGCCGATTATCTCGCCGTTCGCGTCGAGCGCCTGATCGAGGACGTAGCCCTCGGCCATTTCGAGATAGCGCGGCCCCTTCGGCAGAGTGCCGTACATCGTGCCTATCTGCGAGCGCAGCCCTTTGCCTAGGTCTTCGAGTCCGGCTCCGACCGGCAGGCCGTTCTCCGAGAAGGCGCTCTGCGTGCGTCCGTAGGCTATCTGGAGGAACAGCTCGCGCATCGCGGTGTTGATGGCGTCGCAGACGAGGTCTGTGTTGAGCGCTTCAAGCAGCGTCTTGCCCGGCAGTATCTCCGCCGCCATCGCAGCCGAGTGCGTCATGCCGGAGCATCCTATCGTCTCTACAAGCGCCTCCTGTATGACGCCTTCCTTAACGTTGAGCGAGAGCTTGCATGCGCCCTGCTGCGGCGCGCACCAGCCCACTCCGTGAGTAAAGCCGGAAATGTCGCCTATCTGTTTCGATTCTACCCATTTTCCCTCTTCCGGTATCGGCGCGGGGCCGTGGTGCACGCCCTTCGCCACGCATACCATTTCTTCAACTTCGCGGGAACACTGCATAATGCTTCCTCCTTGTCCCTTCTTGTGTATTACACCTGATAATTATAACCCCGCGCGCGGCCTAGTAGCCCCACTCGAAATCAGGGCTGCCTGCGTCGAGAAGGCGTTTTTTCATATCTTTTACGATTTCTGCAAGCGCCTCCTGCGTGCGTCCCTCGCATCTGGCGACGAGCACCGGCTGAGTGTTAGAGGCGCGTACGAGCCCCCAGCCGCCGGGGTAGATTATGCGCACGCCGTCGACGGTTATCGTATTGAGGCGCTCCGCGAGCGCGCGTTCCTTCACGCGCTCGACGACGGCGAATTTCAGATCGTCGGGGCAGTCGTAGCGCGTCTCTATCGTCGACGGATAGACGGGTATATCTTCCATTATTTCGGATAATTTGCGGCCGTCGTTCGAGAATATGCGCGCGAGGCGGCCCGCGGCGTAGAACGAGTCGTCGTATCCGTAGTATTCGTCGGCGAAGAACATATGTCCCGAAACCTCGCCGGAGAAGAGCGCGTGCTCCTCGCGCATCTTCGCCTTGACGAGCGAATGGCCGGCCTTCCACCAGAGCGGCCTGCCGCCGTATTTTTCTATCGTCTCGGGCAGCGCCATGGAGCTTTTGACCTCGCAGATGGCGACCGCGCCCGGGTGCTTCGGCAGTATCTCCGTCCAGAAGAGCGCCATTAGCCTGTCGCCCCATATAACCTCGCCGCGCTCGTCGACGACGCCTATCCTGTCGGCGTCCCCGTCGAAGCCGACGCCGAAATCCGCGCCCGTTTCGCGCACAGTCTCGATGAGCTTCGGAAGGTTCTCGCGCTTCGTCGGGTCGGGGTGGTGGTTCGGGAAGTTGCCGTCCGGCTCGCTGTACAGCTCCGTAACGCCGCATCCGATGCGGCGCAGGAACTCCGGCGCGTA
This sequence comes from Candidatus Caccocola faecipullorum, assembly GCA_018716365.1. Taxonomy (GTDB): domain Bacteria; phylum Synergistota; class Synergistia; order Synergistales; family Synergistaceae; genus Caccocola; species Caccocola faecipullorum. The sequence goes on along the minus strand of DVKA01000135.1, from coordinate 3,907 downwards.
GAGGCCGCCGGCGCCGTTGCCGCAGTCGCAGACGACCTTAGGCTTTCTCGGCCCGAGCGTTATTTTAGAGACGAGCATATCGAGGTACTCTGCGTTTATTTCGGCGCGCGAGAGCGTCCCTTCGCGCGACGCGGCGGCGAATTCGTCCGCCTTGATGATTTTGAGGATTTCCTGAATTTCGTCTCCCCATATCGTCGCCTTGTCATAGGCGAGCTTTAGGCCGTTGAATTCCTTCGGGTTGTGGCTGCCGGTCACCATTATGCCGCCGCCTACGGGCAGGCGGTAGAGGCTCCAGTAGAACGTGGGCGTCGAAACCATGCCTATGTCCGTCACGTCTATGCCCGCCGCGTTGAGCCCGCGCGCCGCGGCGGCTTTGATCCGCGGCGTCGAGAGGCGCGCGTCTCCGCCGAGCGAGGCCGCAGTCACGCCGCGCGCCGCGAGCCACGAGCCGTAGGCGCGCCCTATGAGATAGACGTTTTCGTCTGTGAGCTCGCTCTCGGCGATGCCCCTGACGTCGTATTCGCGGAAAATATGTTCAGGTATGCGGCTCATGATTTTGCCTCCGTTTCTGCGTCCGTATTGTAGCTTGAGAAAAGCATAAAGCCTGCGCGCGCCTTTGGCAACACGGCCCGCGCTGCGGCCTTTACTGCCGTCCGACCGCGAGCACGCCCATGATGTTCATCACGGGGCCGAGGTTGAGCGTCTCCTCTATCGCGGTGCGGTTGAAGGTCGTCATGAAGCGCGCGTCGAGGCCGAGGGCCTGAGCCGCGAGCGCCGCGTTCTGCGACATCGCGCCAGTCGCAAGGGCGGCGAGCTCGTTCATATTGATAATGCCGCGGTCGACGAATATCAGAAGGCAGGGGGCCGTCTTTGCGAAATCCTGATTGACGGCGCGGCGCAGAATCTTCCGGTCCGCGTTGACCTCCATCAAAGCGTTCTTCTCCCAGTTGTAAAGATAGCCGCCGTCTTTGAGCATCACGTATACGCTGACGTTGGGGTCGCGTCCCATAATCACTGGAACCGTCCAGCTCTCCGCGCCGTTCTGCCCCGTCGCGGCCCAGAGTATCGTCGAGAGCTCGTCGAGCGTCAGCTCCTCGCGCGTGAAATCCTGCTCCGGCGCCGATACACGCGCGGCGAGCGTGTCGAATATGCCCGGGCCGCCGCTCTTCTGCGGCTCGGTGAGCACGATTGGAAGCGCGAAAGCGCAGGACGATGCGGCGAGCGCGAGCGCCGCCGCGAGAACGAGAATCTTTTTCATGAAAAATTCCTCCTTAATGGATTTTATGACTTTTTACTATGCCGCCCCGGAAATTTCGGCGCACGGCGGCGCGGGGCGGGCCCTCCGCCCAGAACGTCAGGCGCAATCGCAGGGTTTTGCCGGAGCAGCTAAACCGTCCACGGCCACGGAACCGTCAGGCCGAGATATTCCGCCAGTTTCCCTCCGAACAGCATCGCCGCGGCGCTTCCCGCGCAGAGGAACGGACCGAGCGGCACGGCGGATTTGCGCGTGACCTTCCCAGCCGCGAGTAGGATGAGCGCGATGACGCCGCCCGACATGAAGCCTGCGTAGAGCGCGGCGGCTGTGAACTTCAATCCCATAAAAGCGCCTATGCCGAGCATCAGCACGGCGTCGCCGGTCCCCATGCGTCCGCGGCTTAAAAATATAATCGCGTATATAAAGGCGAAGCCCGCCGCCGCTCCCGCCGCGCCGTCCAGAACCGCGGAACAACCTCCTGCGAGCCGCAGCAGCAGGCCGGCCCCCGCCATGGCGAAAGCCCACGAGTCGTAGATATACCCAGTATCGGCGTCAGTAATCGTGTGAAAAGCGAGAAAGGGCAGCGACGCCGACGAAAAGAGAAAAGAGTACGACGCTCCAAAACGCCACAGAAAAAGCGCGCACAGCGCGCCGCATAAGAGCTCAGCGGCGAAACAGGCGAGTGGAATGCGCGCGCCGCAGAAGCGGCAGCGCCCGCGCAGCACGAGGTAGGAGAGCGCCGGAACGAGATCGCGCGGGGCGAGCCTCGCTCCGCACGAGTCACAGTGTGAACGTTCAAGCCCCCACCATTTCGCGCCCGACACCGTGCGCGAGGCCGCGGCGCAGGCGAACGAACCGGACGATGCTCCGAGGAAAAAAGCCAGAATAAAGAAAAGCGGGCCGAGCTCAACCATGTAGACACCTCGCAGGACGAAAGGCTAAAATACAGCCTGAGCTATATTTTACACGAATACCAAAATAAAGGAGAGAGCGAAATGCCGATAGTATTAGTCAATATCAGAGAAGGACGCAGCGTCGAGCAGAAGCGCGCTATGGTAGAGAAGATGACCGAAGTGATATGCGAGACGATGGGGGTCAAGCCGGCCTCAGTGCGCATAATCATCAACGACATGAAGAACGAGAACTTTGCGATAGGCGGAACGCTCGTCTGCGACGACCCGTCGATGCAGCTGAAGCCGAAGCAGTAAGCGCGGCGCGCTGGCAGAAAACAGGCGGAGCGGGGAAAACTTCTCCCCGCTCCGCTGCGTTATGGCTTTCCGAAATTAAACGACGTTCGGCTCGATTATCCTTTCTCCGCGCTCGAAACGACGGTAGTCCATTATCGTCGGATCGATCGGCGGCGTGTCTCCGTTGAGCAGCGCGGTCATTATCTGTCCGGCGACCGGGCCGAGCATGAAACCGTGGCCGGAGAAGCCCGTGGCGTGCCAGAAATGCTTGACGTCCGTCTCGCCGAGTATAGGCGCGGCGTCGGGCGTCATGTCGTAATGTCCCGCCCACTGGCGCACGACGCGGATGTTCTTCGCGCGCGGCAGCATTTTGAGAACGGTACGGGCGATGCTCGCGATGGAATGGACCGTAGAAGTGTAGCCTATCAGCGGCTCGTGCGACGGGCTTTCTCCCGCGATGATAGAGCCGTGCGGGCGCTGCTGGATGTAGTAGTTTCCGCTGAAGCTCATAAGCATCGGCGGGCAGACGCCGGGATCAACGGGCTCTGTGATGAGTATCTCGTGGCGCTCGGCCCAGTTCGGCAGCTTGATGCCGGCCATCGCCGCGACGTCCTGCGCCCATGAGCCTGCGCAGTTGATGACTTCGCCGCATTCTATCGTTCCATGGTTCGTCTCTACGGCCTTTATCTCTCCGCTCTCGACGCGAAGGCCGGTGACTTCTGTGAATTTGCAGAATTTTACGCCGAGGCGCTTCGCCGCCTCCTGGAAGGCGAAGGTCGTGAGGAATGGGTCGGCGTGTCCGTCGCGGTGGTAGTAGGTGAATCCGAGCGCGTCGTCGACGGCGACGCCTGGGCATATCTCCTGCGCGCGCTTCACGTCGGTGAATATTTCGGTTTTGATGCCGAGGCTGTGCTGGAGCTCTACGTTCTTCTTGAACTGCTCCCACTCTTTTTCCTTGTATGCGATGAGCAGATAGCCGCCCTGGTTGAGCCCGGTTGGGAGGCCGAGCTCTTCGTCGAGCTGCTCGAATGTGTCTAGGCAGGCGAGCGCCATGCGGCAGTTGAGCTCAAGCCCCCACTGCGCGCGTATGCCCGCGCCGCAGCGTCCGGTCGAGCCGGAGCAGACTGTGTTCTTCTCGACGAGCACGACGTTCTTCCGGCCCGATTTGGCGAGGTAGTAGGCCGTAGCTGTTCCGACGACGCCTCCTCCTATTACGACTATATCGGCTGTTTTCGGGAAATCCATACTTCGCACCTCCTAATCGCAGTCCTCGGCAAGGAGGCTGATCTTAATCGGCTTCACAGGCGGCCTGATGGTGCCGGGCGCTATGTCGGCGACGTTGCGTCCAGTCGCCTTTGCGAGCTCGCGGAGTATAATGTCGCGGCAGCCGCGCCCCTGGCAGGGGCCCATCCCGACGCGGAGCATCCTCTTGAGCTCGTCGAACTCAGTATAGCCCGCGGCGATC
>DVKA01000014.1 GCA_018716365.1 Candidatus Caccocola faecipullorum | reverse complement strand
ACTTCGAGGTCGGAGAGCGCCGTCTGGCAGCGCGGGCACCAGTTTATAAGATATTTGCCGCGGTAGATGAGCCCCTTCTTGTAGAGCTGGACGAATATCTTGCGCACGGCGCGCGAGAGGCCCTCGTCCATCGTGAAGCGCTCGCGGCTCCAGTCGCACGACGCGCCGAGCTTCTTGAGCTGGTTGATTATCGTGCTGCCGTAGAGCTCTTTCCACTCCCAAATCTTTTTGACGAATTCATCGCGTCCGAGGTCGTGGCGGGAAATCCCTTCCTTAGCGAGCGAACGCTCGACGACGTTCTGCGTCGCTATGCCGGCGTGGTCCGTGCCGGGAAGCCAGAGGACTTCGTAGCCCTGCATCCGCTTCGTGCGGCTCAGTATATCCTGGAGCGTGTTGTCCAGCGCGTGGCCGACGTGCAGCGAACCCGTGACGTTCGGCGGCGGAATGACTATCGAAAAAGCCGGCTTCGGCGACGAAGCGTCGGCCTTGAAGAGCCCGTTCTCAACCCACTGGGAATACCATTTGTCCTCAATGGGCGCGGGGTCGTAACTCTTGCCCAACTGCGTTCTCTCGGAATCCATCCGTTTTCCTCCTCAACAGACGCGCCTGGTGGCCGCGTCATTTCTATTCACATTCCCGACAGCCGGCCGTTCCGGAACATCGGGATGCGTATGCGTAAGTTACTCGCCGCGCGCGGCTTCAAGAGCGTCGAGCCGCTCCATCTCGCTTAGAATATCCGTAATTCCGCCGCGCAGCTTCTCCATCTCGGCGTTGTTGATTCCCGAGGTGATGAAGGGCGGCAACACGGAATCAAGCCCTCCGCGCATTATCGTATTATACTGCCCCTTGCGGCGGCCCGGCGATATTTTGTCGCCTTTCGTGAAGACGACGAGCCGCGGCATATCCATGCGGTCAAGCCACGCTGTCAGCTCTTCGTCGTTCGCAAGCGGACCGTGACGGAAATCTATCAGATGCACGACGTATGAGATTTTACGCTCAGCATTGAAGTATTCTTCTATAAATTTCCACCAGCTGCGGCGTTCGTCCATTCCGCGCGCCGCGTAGCCGTAGCCGGGAAGATCGACAAGCGCAAATTTCTGGCCGCCGCAGTCGACGTTGTAGAAGTTTATGCTGCGCGTCTTGCCCGGCTTCGAACTGACCTTCGCTATCTTCCTGCCGAGCAGAGCGTTGATGAGCGTCGACTTCCCGACGTTCGAGCGGCCGACGAAAACTATTTCCGGCCTCTCAGGCGGAGGAAGCTGGCCCTTATTGAACGCAGTGCAGAAAAGCTCTGACTTCCAGTGAGCCATAGCGTTACTCGCCCGGCCTCAGCGCGAGCTCGAAAACCTTCGTGACGTTCGAGACGTAGTGCAGCTTCATACCTTTCAGCACCCACGGGCTCAGCTCCGCCGCGTCGGGTTTGTTGTCGTCGGGCAGTATTACGTCTTTGATTCCAAGGCGTTTCGCGGCAAGTATCTTCTCGCGGACGCCGCCTATCGGCAGGACGTTGCCGTGCAGAGTCATCTCTCCGGTCATCGCGTATTCGGTGTTTATCGAACGCCCTGTGAGCGACGAACAGAGCGAGAGCGCGAGCGTAATTCCAGCCGACGGGCCGTCCTTAGGAACGGCGCCAGCGGGGACGTGTATCTGTATGTCCTTCTTGTTCCAGTCGAAATTCGCAAGGCCGTAGCGTTCGGCGTTAGATCGCAGATAGGCCAGCGCCGTGACGGCGGATTCCTGCATGATGTCTCCGAGATTGCCCGTATAGGCGACCTTACCCGCGCCGTCCATGACGGCCGACTCTATCAGTATCACGTCGCCGCCGGCCTCAGTCCATGCGAGGCCGATAGCCGTGCCGACAGAATCGCCCTTCGGTATCTTCGTAGCGTAAAGCTTCGGCGCGCCGAGTAGCAGATGGAGCTTCTCCTTGGTTATCTGTCCGTGAATTTCTTCGCCCTCGCCTGCGAGGGAGGCCGTCACCTTTCGAGCAGCCTTTGCGAGCTGTCGGTCGAGGCCGCGCACGCCAGCTTCCATTGTGTACGAGGAGACTATCTCTTTAATCGCCGCGTCTGTGACGGAAAATTCTTCGGCGGTGAGGCCGTGTTCCCTCAGTATGCGCGGAATCAGGTGCTTTTTCGCTATTTTCAGCTTCTCTTCCATCACGTAGCCCGGGAGCGAGATTACCTCCATGCGGTCGAGCAGCGGACGCGGTATCGTCGCCGTCGAGTTCGCCGTCGTGATGAACATCACCCTGCTGAGGTCGAAGGACGCTTCGAGGAAGTTGTCGGTGAAATTTTTGTTCTGCTCCGGGTCGAGCACTTCAAGCAGAGCCGAGGCGGGGTCGCCGCGGTAATCGGACGAAAGTTTGTCTATCTCGTCCATGAGGATGAGCGGATTGTTCGTCCCGCACTGTTTTATCTTATGGATGATGCGGCCGGGAAGCGCGCCGACGTAGGTACGGCGGTGTCCGCGTATCTCCGCTTCGTCGTGCATACCGCCGAGCGAAATGTTCACGAACTTGCGCCCCATCGCGCGCGCTATGGATTTTCCAAGCGAGGTCTTGCCAACTCCGGGAGGGCCGACGAAACAGATGACCTGAGCGCGCATATCGTCGCCGGCGCGTTTCTTTACGGCGAGAAATTCGAGTATGCGTTCCTTTACGTCATCCAGACCGTAGTGGTCTTCGTCGAGGACTTTGCGCGCGTTCGCAATGTCGAGGTTGTCCTCCGTCGAGACGTTCCAAGGCAGCTCCGTCAGCGTCTCGATATAGTTCCGAGCGACGGCGGCCTCAGGCGAAAGCGGCGGCAGCTTACAGAAACGCCCGATCTCCTTGTTGACCTTCTGCAATATATCTTCCGGCATCCCGGAGGCAGCGGCGGCCTCTCTCATTTCGTCGGCTTCAGAGGTCGGGCTTTCCTCGCCGAGCTCGTCGTTTATAACCTTGAGCTGTTCGCGCAGGTAATAATTGTGTTGGTCGCGGTCGATTTCCGAGCGCACCTTCTCTTCAAGGTCGCGCTCGAAGCCAAGCAGCTCGTTCTCGTTCACAAGCATCTTCACAAGAAGGTTAAGCCTGTCTTCGACGTCGACCGTTTCCAAGATTTTCTGTTTGTCCGTTATGTCGAAGTTGCCGTGCGAGGCTATGATGTCGCACAGCACTTCTGGATCGTCTATATCGCGCACGGAACGCGCTATCTCTTCCGGCAGTTTAGGGTCGAGGCGCACGTTCTCCTCAAATCCGCGCAGGACGGCGCGCATCAGAGCGCGCAGCTCCGTAGAAACCGCGGGATGTTCGGAGTCCAAAATGACGACTGATGCGAGCATAAAGGAGTCGTTAGACGCCATTTTTTTGACTTCGGCGCGGCGTCCGCCCTCGACGACCACTTTGAGCGTCCCGTCCGGCAGCCGCACGTTCTGGAGCATTTTGCAGACCGTGCCGACTTTATAAAGCCCTTCCGGCTGGAGCGTGTCGCTGTACGGACGCTTCTCAGAGACGATGAAGAGAGTGCGGTCGCGGTCGGCGGCCTCTTCGACGGCGCGGATTGATTTCGGCCTGCTTATGAAAAGCGGCGATACTATGCCGGGGAATATGACGAGATCCCGAATCGGGATCACGGGATATACAAGCGTCTTATTCTGCTCCGTCATTGTTCGTCCCGTCCGTTTCCGCTACCGGCTGCGCGTTTCCTTCGACAGCCTCTTTCGTCACCGTCAGCTTAGCTACATGCGAATGCTTGCTCGGTATCTCGTACTGCAGGTCGAGCATAAGCTTTTCGAGAATCGTGCGCAGGCCGCGCGCGCCTGTGTTGAGCTTGAGCGCCTTCTGCGCGATCGTCCTCGCAGCTTCGTCGGTGAATTCCAAATCTATTCCTTCAAGCTTGAAGAGCTTCTTATACTGCTTCAGAGGGGCGTTTTTCGGCTCTTTGAGTATCTGCACGAGAGCGTCTTCAGTAAGCGCTTCAAGAGCGACGAGCACGGGCAGGCGTCCGATAAACTCCGGTATGAAGCCGTAGGCGCGCAGGTCGTCCGGCTCAAGTTTCTTCAGCAGTTCCGTCGAGTTGTGCTTGTTGACGTTGGAGTTTATGTCTCCGCCGAAACCGAGCTGTTTTTCGTTCACGCGGTGCGAGATGATTTTTTCCAAGCCGTCGAATGCTCCGCCGCAGATGAACAGTATGTTGCTCGTGTCGATCGGTATCATCTCCTGGCTCGGGTGCTTGCGCCCTCCCTTCGGCGGGATGTTCGCAACGGTGCCCTCGATTATCTTAAGCAGCGCCTGCTGGACGCCTTCGCCGGAGACGTCGCGCGTTATCGAGGTGGACTCGGACTTGCGCGCGATTTTGTCTATTTCGTCTATGTATATAATCCCGCGCTCCGCGGACTGAATGTCGAAATCAGCCGCCTGAAGCAGGCGGAGCAGAATATTCTCAACGTCTTCGCCGACGTAGCCCGCCTCCGTAAGCGTGGTCGCGTCGGTCATGGCGAACGGGACGTGCAGCATCTTTGCAAGCGTCTGCGCGAGCAGCGTCTTGCCGCTGCCCGTAGGACCGACAAGCAGGACGTTGTTCTTCGGCAGCTCCACATCGTCGTCGTCCGAGGCCGGGTTCAGCAACCTCTTATAGTGGTTGTAGACCGCTACGGAAAGAACCTTCTTCGCCTGAGCCTGTCCTATGACGTACTGGTCGAGAAATTCTTTTATCTCGACTGGCTTGGGCAGTTCTTCCATCGCTGGAAGCGATACATAATCCGCTTTTTCGCCGCCACGGCGCGTCTTTGCAGAGAAGTCCGGCTGAGGGCGCTCGCCCCTCAGCATTATGCTGCATATATGCACGCAGTCTGAGCAGATAAAAACATTGGGAAGCTGGCCTGAAAAGAGTTTCGGCACCTCATCCTGCGACTTTCCACAGAACGAGCAGTAGTTCTTTTTTCTGTCTTTGAATATATTTCCGTTCTCGTACATGCGAACTGGCACCTCGCAATAAAACGAGGGGACCCCGTACGGAATCCCCCCGTCAGACTGTGTCCTAGCG
>DVKA01000134.1 GCA_018716365.1 Candidatus Caccocola faecipullorum | reverse complement strand
TATGAATGGACGACCTTAATCATTAAGCTGCTTACAGCGTGTGCCGCGCTTATCGCAGCTCTTGCGGAGTTTTTCCGCTACGCCATTTAGGACTTGGCCTTAAATGTCTAGGCTGAGTTACCGGCTCAGCTAGGCAGGCCGGAGAGGAGTTTTCCCGCTTCCCTTTCTGCGGGCCTCTCTCTTCCTTGCTCTATTATATATCATCATTTCCATCTCTTCATCACTTTCGAGCTATGTTGTGCGCTTCGCCTACCCGCAGCGTCTTTCCGCGAACAGTTTCGCTATTATTCCGTCTACCAATCCCACCTGCGGGACTATCAGGTGCTGCGCGCCGCAGAGTTTGCTGATAGTTAGGAAGATTTTCAGCGCGGGGATGATTACGTCGGCGCGGTATGGGTTGAGTTTGAAGTTTTTGATGCGTTCTTCGAATGTCATTTTTTTGAGCATGTCGTAGAGCATTTTAAGTTCGATGTAGCTGACAGGCTCGCCCTCGCGTTTGTTGAGGAGCTTTTGCGCCTTGTTGATGTTGCCGCCGGAGGCTATTATGCGCTGTATCGAGTATTTGCCGCCGATTTCGCGCAACGCGTCTTTGAAGTCGTCTTTTTCTTCGCTGGAGACGGCTTTGTTGAGCAGGCGGACTGTGCCGAGCGGGAAGGAGTAGGACTCGGCGACGCGCCCCTCGGCGTAGACTACGACCTCCGTGCTGCCGCCGCCGACGTCCACGTGCAGAGAGTTCTTCCCGCCGCCGCAGCCGGCCGAGGCTATGAAGGGCTGGGCCGCGGCGTAGATTATTTCGGCTTCCTGTTCGCCCGATATTATTTCGACGTCTATTCCGCTTTTTTCTTTTATTTCTGCGAGCACCTCCGGGCCGTTTTTCGCGTCGCGCATCGCGCTCGTCGCGCAGGCGCGGTATGCGCGCACGCCGAAGGCTTTCATCAGGTGGTCGAAGGACTGCATCGCCTCGCAGAGCCGCTCGCGGCGCTCCGCGCTTATCGTGCCGCTGGTGAATGCGTCCTCGCCGAGACGCACGGGGACGCGCAGGAAGGCGACCTTGCGGCATTTCTTATCCGAGTCTTCCTCTATGTTGCTTATCAGGAACCTCACGGCGTTGCTTCCGATGTCGATCGCCGCGATGGTGTTCATGTTCTTCATTGCTTTTCGCTCTCTTCCTCCGCCGCTTTTTTGTAGAATTCGTGTAGCGCGAGCTGCGAGCGGCATTTTTCGCTTCCGCCGTTCCCGGCGGAATAGCGGTTCTCGCCGAAGACGGCCATGTCGCGCGCCTTGACGTTGTCGTTCCACTGGAGCTCGAATACTTTGCGGAGCTGTCCGCGTATCTCCTCGTCGTAGACGGGCGTGCCCACCTCTATGCGGCGGCTGAGGTTCCTCGTCATCCAGTCCGCGCTCATTATGAATATTTTCTCGCGGCCTCCGTTGCAGAATATCGCCATGCGCGCGTGTTCTAGGTAGATGTCGATGATGCTTATCACGCGGATGTTCTCGCTCTGCCCCGGCACTCCGGGCTGGAGGCAGCAGGCCCCGCGCACGATGAGGCTTATCTTCACTCCGGCGCGGCTCGCCTTGTAGAGCAAGTTTATCATATCCTCGTCGGTAAGGCTGTTGAATTTCGCCTTTATGTATGCTTCTTTGCCTTTTTTGGCGTTCTTTATTTCATCTTCTACGAGTTTTTCAAAAGTCGAACGCATGTTGTACGGCGCGACAAGCAGTTCGCGGCATTCGAGCGGCCTGTGCACGGAGATGAAGTCGAAGACGCCGCGCGCGTCCGCGACGATTTCGCGGCGGCAGGTGAGCAGTCCGAAGTCTGAATATATCTTCGCCGTAGATTCGTTGAAGTTGCCCGTGCCGACGTAGGCGTAGCCGCGCGTGCCTCCGCGCTCGCGCCGTTCGACGAGTATCAGCTTGCAGTGGATTTTCAGCCCCGCCACGCCGTCTATGACGCGCACGCCGGCGCGCTGGAGGATGTCGGCATATTCTATGTTCCGCCCCTCGTCGAAGCGCGCCAGCAGCTCCATGACGACCGTGACCTGCTTGCCGTTTTTCGCGGCGCCTATGAGCGCGTTGATGACCTTCGAGTGTTCCGCAGTGCGGTAGAGCGTGATGAAGATGCTCTCAACCTTCGGGTCTATCGCCGCTTCGCGCAGGAAGTCTATCACGTGGTTGAAGGTGTGATATGGGAAATGCAGCATAACGTCGCGCCGCGCGACGACTTCGAGAATGCTTGCGAACGGCTTTATGAGCGGATGGCGCAGCTGCGCCGGAAGCTTCTCTTCGTACTGCGGCGCGACGCGCGGGAACTTCATCAAGTCGCGTTTCAGATGGTAGCGGCGGCCCGGGTCCAGCGAAGGGCCGTGCCCCTTCTTCGTCGTGAGCTTGCTGACGATGAGCTGGAGCAGGTCGGCCGGCATATCTTTGTCGTAGATTATGCGCACGGGGTCGCCGTAATTGCGGTTTACGATGCCCTCTTCCATCTTCTCCATGAGGCTCTTTGAGATGTCGTCGTCCATATCTATCTGCGCGTCGCGCACCACGCGCAGCGTATGCGCGCTGATACTCTCGTATTTGAACATGAAGAATATCTCGTGCAGGCAGAGGCGTATTATATCGTCGAGGTAAATAATGTCGCGCCGTCCCGGAGCGGAGGGCGGCAGCTCCACAAAGCGCGGGCATGCGCTGCTGACCGGTATCTGCACGATTGCGTAGCGAACGCTGTTCTGCGTCTCGCCGGTCATTTTTATGCCGAGATAGATGGCGCCGTCGTTCAGGAAGGGCATCTTCATCGTCTTGCGCACGAGGAAGGGCACCATGCGCTCGCTGACGACCGAAGAATAATAGTCTAGGCAGAACTTCGTCTGCTCCTCCGTCAGCTGCGTCTCCTTCACGACGTTGACGCCGATTTCCGCCATCTCCTTCAGAATCGACTCGTAGGCCGCGTCGAATTTTTCCTGCGACTCCGCCATGCGCGCATAGAGCTGCGGCAGGACCTCCACCGCCTCGCGCCGCTTCGCCTGCTGCGACGGCTTCAGCCCGCGGAGCTGGCTCAGCCGTATCAGCTTCGCTACGCGCACCTTGATAAACTCGTCCTGATTGTTCGAAAAAATACCGAGGAAGCGCAGCCTCTGCATCAGCGGCACGCTCCCGTCCTGCGCCTCCTGAAGCACGCGGTCGTTGAAAACCAGCCAGCTCAGCTCTCTATTGTTCATAATCATCTCGTCGTCCCCCGTCGCTACGTTCGTCAAAATTATCATATTCCGACTACATACTACCGCGAAAACCCTGAAGCGCGGCGCTTTTCGCAGAAATCCAACGTTACAGTTTTGTAAAGAAAAAGTGCGGCGGCGCGAGGCGTTTCATGATGGAT
>DVKA01000133.1 GCA_018716365.1 Candidatus Caccocola faecipullorum | reverse complement strand
GCGTTCTTCTCAAGCGGCGCGAGCTCGAACCAGACGTCGCCGTACTGGCCGCGTCCGCCGGACTGCTTTTTGTGCTTGCCCTGCGCGCTCGCCTTCTTCTTTATCGTCTCACGGTAGGGGACCTTCGGCGTGCGGGTGTCGAGGTCGACCTTATAGCGTTCCTTTATCTTCGAAAGCACTATGTCGAGGTGCATATCTCCCATGCCGGAGAGGACCGCGTCGTTGGTCTCGGGGTTCTTCTCATAGGAGAGAGTACGGTCTTCCTTGAGCATCTTCGTGATGGCGTTGCCAAGCTTGTCTTCGTCGGCGCGGCTCTTCGGGAAGACGGCTACGCTGTAAACAGGCTTCGGGAACTTTATCGGGCGGAACTTGAGAATTTCGCCCTTCATGCCGAGCGTGTCTCCCGCTATCGTGCTTTCGAGCTTCGGTATGGCGACGATGTCTCCGAGGATGATTTCCTTACCCTCGGTGCTGTCCTTGCCGCGCATGAAACGGAAGGTGCTGATGCGCTCTTCGGTCTCTTCGTTGACGTTGTAGATCGTCTGGTCGCTCGTAAGCTTGCCGGAGAAGACCTTGACGAACGAAAGCTTTCCAACGTATGGGTCGACCATGACTTTAAAGACGAATGCGAGGAATTTGCCGTCCTCATCCGGCGGGATGTTGACAACCTCGTCTCCGTTGAGCGCCGCGCGGTGGAGCATATCCTTCGGCGACGGCATGTAGTCGCAGATCATATCCATGAGCTGGGCGACGCCGATGTTGAGAGTGCCGGAACCGGGGATGATCGGGAATAGCGCACGGGCGCAGACGGCCTTGCGCAGCACGCCGAGAAGCTCTTCAAGAGAGAGCTCTTCGCCGTCAAGGTAACGCATCATGAGCTCGTCGTCGGCTTCAACCGCTCTCTCGACGAGCGTCTCGCGCGCGGAGGCTATCGCATCCGCCATGTCGGCCGGCGCTTCGCCTTCAGTGAACTCTTTGCTGCCGTCGCCCTTGTACATATAGGCTTTTCCGGTGAGGACGTTGACGAGGCCCTTGAAGTTCTGCTCCTTGCCTACCGGCAGGTAGAGCGGCACGGCCTTGTCCGAGATGTTTTCCTGTATATCTGCCACGACGTTATCAAAGTCGGTATGTTCTCTGTCAAGTTTGCTGATGAAGAAGATCGCCGGAGTTTCAAAAGTCTCGGCGAATTCCCACACGTTGTGGGTCTGTACTTCAACCCCGGAGGTCGCGTTAACGAGGACGAGCGCGCCGTCCGCGACGCGCATCGCGCAGCGCTGTTCTCCGACGAAGTCGGCGAAGCCCGGCGTATCCAGAATATAAAACGTCTTGTCTTTATAAGGAACCGTCGAGAGAGAGGTGCTGATGGAAATACCGCGTTTCTGCTCTTCCGAGTCGAAGTCGGAAACCGTGTTCTTGTCCTCGACCTTGCCCATGCGGCTGATGAGCCCGGCGTCGAACAGGAAAGCCTCGTTCAGAGTGGTCTTCCCCGCACCTCCATGTGAAATGAGCGCGATGCTGCGAATGTCTTCAGGTTTGCGTGTCCCCATTACTTTCACTCCTTCTGTGCTTTGAAGCATGAGATACAACTGGTTTAGTTATGACGTAATGAATGATACTTGCATTGTATGTTTACGTCAAGGAAAAGCGCGCTTTTCGCAGGTCTCAGAGTGCAAAAACAACGCGCCGCACGCAGATTTCGTAAATTTTGCCGGATTTTCAGCGAATATGGACGGCGTACGCAAAGGCCGCGGAACGTACACGCTCCGCGGCCTTCAGTAAATTATGGGAAACGCTGCGCTTTCGCGGCGTTATTTCAATTTCTCTGTTATCAGCCTCGCGGCCTCGGCGGGGTCGGCGCTTCCGCGCGTTTCTCGCATTACGAGGCCCTGGAGGAATTTCGCCTTCGCGCCTTTTTTGTCGGCGCCTTTTTTGATGGTTTCAACGGCTTCGGGCTGTTCGGCGAAGACTTTGTCGATGACGGCGGCGAGCGCGTCGCCGGTCATGCGTCCGCCGGCGGCTCCGCATTTCTTCATCGCGGCTTCGAGCGAGAGCTTTTCGCCGAACATCGCGGCGAGCACGTCCTTCGCCTGCGTGTTGGAGAGTTCGCGCTTCTCCACCTTCGCTATGAGCGTGCCGAGCTCTTTCGCCGGAATCGGGAACTGCGTGATGTCCAGCTGCTCTTCGTGGAGTATGCGCTGCACCTCCATGCGCGCCCAGTTCGCGGCCTTCGCAGCGGGCGCTCCGGCCTTCACCATTTCTTCGTAGTAGTCGGCCATTTCGCGCTGCTCGGTGATCTGCTGGCTTTCTTCGAGCGAGAGCCCGTACTGCTCCATGAAACGGTCGCGTTTGTCCCACGGCATTTCCGGCAGCGAAGCGCGGATGCGCTCAACGTAGTCGGGCTTCGCGTCTATCGGCGCGAGGTCCATTTCGACGTAGTAGCGGTAGTCGCGCGCCCCCTCTTTGCTGCGCATGGAACGCGTGACGCCCGCCGCGTCGTCCCAGAGGCGCGTCTCCTGCACGAGCGTTCCGCCTTCGTCTAGCACGCGGTTCTGGCGCGCGATTTCGTATTCAAGCGCGCGTTCTATCGATTTCAGCGAGTTGATGTTCTTGAGCTCGACGCGCGTTCCGAAGGAGCCGTCAGGGTTGCAGAGCGATACGTTGACGTCTACGCGCAGCGAGCCGGATTCCATCTCGCCGTCGGAAACGTCGAGATAGCGCGCAAGCTGGCGTATCTGCGTGACGTAGGCTATCGCCTCGGCGGGCGAATTCATGTCGGGCATCGAGACTATTTCGGAGAGCGGCATGCCGCCGCGGTTGTAGTCTACGAGCGAGTAGGCCGCGCCCGAAAGGCGTCCGTCGGCGGTCGGGTGGACGAGCTTGCCTGCGTCTTCTTCGAGGTGCAGGTGGTCGAGGCGGATGCGCTTCGGCTTGCCGCCGGCGATGACGTCTAGGTAGCCGCCCTGCGCTATCGCATGCTCGTACTGCGTTATCTGATAGGCCTTCGGCAGGTCGGCGTAGAAATAATGTTTGCGGTGGAAGCGCGTGCCGTCCTGTATCTCGCAGTGGAGGCCGAGGCCCATTTTCACGGCGAGGTCCACGGCGTGGTCGTTGATGACGGGAAGCGTGCCGGGGACGGCGAGGCATATCGGGCAGACGTTCGTGTTCGGCGTCGCTCCGATGTAGTCGGTCGAGCAGCTGCAGAAGAGCTTCGTCTTTGTTTTGAGCTGGAGGTGTATTTCAAGTCCAATGACTACTTTTCTTTTCATCTCAAATACCTCCTATTCAACCGCTTCCGGCGAGCCGGCGGCTTTTTCTATCACGGAGGCGCAGGCGAGCAGTTCCGCGTCGCCGAAGCGCGGCGCGAGCAGCTGCACGTTCGTGGGCAGCCCTTCCGGCGTGAAGCCGAGGTTCAGGCTGATGCTCGGAAGCCCGGCGAGGTTCGCTATCGTCGTGAATACGTCGCCGAGGTACATCCTTACTGGGTCGGTCTCGCTGAGTCCGCGTTTGTAGGCGAGCGCCGGGGTTATCGGACATATCATGAAGTCCGCCGTGCGGAAAAGGTTTTTGAATTCGTCGGAGATGAGCTGGCGCACCTTCGTCGCGGGGACGAAGTAATTTTCGTAGTAGCCGCGCGTCAGTATGCAGGTCCCTACGAGTATGCGCTTGCGCACCTCTTCGCCGAAGCCTTCCATGCGGCTCTTTTTGTACATCTCGGAGAGGTTGCGCCCGTCGGCGTGGTGTCCGTAGCGCATTCCGTCGTAGCAGGCGAGCTTCGAGCTGGCGTCGCCGAGCGCGACCATATAGTAGCAGGCGACGGTGTGTTCCATCGTTATCGGAAGGCTCGCCTCGATTATCTCTGCTCCGGCTTCGCGGCAGATTTCAACGGCGCGCTCTATCGCCTGCGCGAGCGGCGCGTCGATGCTGCTTTTATCGTAGCCGGTGAGCACGGCGACCTTTTTGCCTTTGAGCGAAGCTCCTTCGAGCGCGCCGCTGAACGACGGGCGGTCGTAGGCGTCGCAGGTCGTGTCGTTCGGGTCTTCCTTCGCAAGGACGTCCATCATGACGGCGAGGTCTTCAACGTTCCGCGCTATCGGGCCGACCTGGTCGAGCGACGAGGCGTAGGCGACGATGCCGTAACGGCTTATCTGCCCGTACGAGGGTTTCATGCCCTGCACGCCGCAGAAGGCCGCGGGCTGGCGCACCGAACCGCCGGTGTCGCTGCCGAGCGAGACGGGAACAAGCCCCGCCGCAACGACGGCGGCGCTGCCGCCCGAGCTTCCGCCGGGAACGCGCTCCGTGTCGCGCGGGTTGAGCGTCGGGCCGAAGATGGAGCTTTCCGTCGTGCTGCCCATTGCGAACTCGTCCATGTTCGTCTTGCCTACGAGGACGGCTCCGGCCTCTTTCATATTTTTGACCGCCGTCGCGTCATACTGCGGCACCCAGCCTTTGAGCATGTTGCTGCAGCAGGTCGTCTCTATTCCGTTCGTGCAGAAGTTGTCCTTGACGGCGAATGGGACGCCGGCGAGAACGCCGGGATCTTCGCCGCGCGCTACCGCTTCGTCTATCTTACGCGCCGCCGCAAGCGCCTGCTCCTCGCAGAGCGTGACGACGGAGTTGTATTTTTTGTCCAGCGTTTTGATGCGTTCTATCGTTTCGCGCGCGACCTCTTCGGCGGTGAAACGCTTCTCTTTCACGCCGCGCGCTATCTCGCGTGCCGACATTTTATGAAATTCCACGGCTATTCCTCCTCGTCCTCAAGCGCTATTATGCGCGGCACGCGGAAGAAGTCGCCGTCGCGCACCGGCGCCTGGTTCAGGAACGCGTCGCGTCCGTCCCATTTCACGGGCTCGTCCCTGCGCCGCGCTGGAGCTTTCTTCACGTCCCATTCGAACTGCGGCACGTCCTCGCCCGCAAGCTCCTGCATCTTGTCGCAGAGCCTGAGTATCTCGTTTACGCGGTCGAGAACTTCCTGATATTTTTCTTCGGGCAGGCCGATACGCGAGAGCGTCAGCACTTCGCGCAGCCGTTCCCTGTCCATCTCCATATTCTGTATCATATATAAACCCCCTTGAGCGAGGAATTGTCTACTATTCTTCCGTTCCGTCAGGCGTTTCGGCATCCGCGCCGGAATCCGCCTGCGCGAGCTTCGCCATGAAGGCCGCCTCGTCGAGAATTGGAACGCCGAGGCTCTGCGCCTTGACGTACTTGCTTCCGGGATTTTCGCCGACAACGACGAAGTCCGTCTTTTTGCTCACGCTCTCGGCGACTTTGCCGCCGCGTTCTTTTATGAGGACGCCAGCCTGAGCGCGCGTCATCGACGAAAGTTCGCCGGTCAGCACGAACTTGAGGCCGTTCCATGGAAGCGGACGCTCCGCCGCGGCTTTCGCCTCTTGCTCGAAGCGCACGCCGTCCGCCTTGAGCTTCGCCAGCAGCGCGCAGTTGTGCGGCTCGGTGAACCATGCGTGGAGCGACTGCGCTATCACCTCGCCGACGCCCTCGACCGTCTCAAGCTCTTCAACCGCGTTCCGCGCCTTGTCTGCAAGGACGTCGAGAGAATTGTAGCGCTCCGCAAGGTCGCCCGCCGTCTTCTCGCCTATATTGCTTATGCCGAGCGCGTTGATGACCGCGACGAGCGGGCGGCTCTTCGACTTCTCTATCGCCGCGACGAGATTCTGCGCCGACTTGTCGCCCATCCTGTCGAGCGCCGCAAGCTGTTCTTCCTTCAGCGAATATATGTCCGCGTAGTTCGAGAGCAGCCCCTTCTCCACGAGCTGGCCGACGAGCTTCTCGCCGAGGCCCGTTATATCCATCGCGGAGCGCGAGGCGAAGTATATGATGCGCTCCTTGACCTGCGCGGGGCACGAGCTGTTGGTGCATTTCACCGCTGCTTCGCCCGGCAGCCTGACGGCGGTCGAGCCGCAGACGGGGCACGTTTCCGGCAGTTTGAAGGGCTCCGTGCCGTCGTGGCGCTTTTCATACTCTACGCGCACGACCTCGGGAATTATCTCCCCGGCCTTTCGCACCCATACGAAGTCGCCGACGCGCACGTCCTTCTTGTCTATTTCATCCTGATTGTGGAGCCCCGCGCGGCGCACCATTGTGCCCGCGAGGCGTATCGGATCGAAGACCGCGGTCGGCGTCAGCACGCCGGTGCGGCCCACCGTGACTTCGATTTTCTGTATCTGCGTCAGCTTCTCTTCCGGCGGGAATTTGAAGGCTATCGCCCACTTCGGAGCCTTCGCCGTGACGCCGAGCAGAGGACGCAGCGAAATATCGTTGAGTTTGACGACGACGCCGTCGGTGTCTATCGGATGCTCGAAGCGCCCCGTCTCCCACTCGTCGAGGTAGGCGTATATATCGTCGAGCGACGCGCAGAGCCGTTCGCCGCCCTGCGTCGGCAGGCCGAGCTCCGCGAGCCATTCAAGCATTCTCTTCTGCGTCGTCACGCCGTATTTTTCAGGCGAAATCACCTGATAGAGGTAGACTTTAAGGTTGCGCCGCGCCGTCTCCTTCGGGTCGAGCGTGCGCAGGCTGCCCGCGGCTGCGTTGCGCGGGTTCGCAAAAAGAGGTTCGCCAGCCTCCTCGCGCGCCGCGTTGAGCGCCGCGAAGCCCTTTTTGTCTATGCAGACCTCGCCGCGCACTTCGAGGATGCCTTCAACGGGCTGCGCGAGACGCAGCGGCATGGTCCTTATCGTCTTGAGGTTCGCCGTCACGTCCTCGCCTATCTGCCCGTCGCCGCGCGTCGATCCGCTGACGAAGAGGCCGTCTTCGTAAATCAGCGAGACCGCGAGGCCGTCTATCTTCGGTTCGCAGAGCACCGCGGGATTTTCGTCGGAGAGCGCCTCGCCGAGCTTCGCGTAGAAATCGGCGAGTTCGTCGCGGTTCAGCGCGTTTTCGAGGCTCATCATGGGCTCGGCGTGCGCGACCTTGACGAAGCCTTCGCGCGGCGCGCCGCCTATCCTCTGCGTCGGAGAATCCGGCGCCGCGAGCTCAGGATATTTCACTTCGATCTCCTGAAGCTCGTGCATCAGCCCGTCGTACTGAAAATCCGAAATCTCCGGCGCGTCGTCCTCATAGTAGAGCCGCGCGTGGCGGTTCAGTTCCGCGCGCAGCTCCTCAGCTCTTTTTTTCAGATTTTCAAATTCTTCCATGGAAAAGTTTCCGCGCCGTTTTTTTAGTCCTTCGGCTTCATCGTCGGGAAGAGGATGACGTCGCGGATGCTCTTCGAGTCGGTGAGCAGCATCGTCACGCGGTCGATGCC
>DVKA01000132.1 GCA_018716365.1 Candidatus Caccocola faecipullorum | reverse complement strand
ACCGCTATGCCCGCGGAGTCGTAGCCGCGGTACTCATGCTTGGCGAGCCCTTCGAGAATTATCCTCGTCGTGTCCCTGTCGCCGACGTAACCCATAATTCCGCACATGTATGATCATCCTTTCGCTGTCCGCAAAATGGTGGCTGTCATGTCAAAACCTACGTTATTTTATATCATTTTAGCGCGCGGCGCGCAATTGCGAGCGCGCGCCGAATCATAGCCAGCGCAGCGAAGAATAGGAGAAGGAAAGAAAAATTTCAGAAGATGGGCGCAGCGCGAGGCGCGCGGTATCCTCCGCTGAGAGGCGCGCCTTTACGACGCTGCCCGAAACGTCGGCGGAGAGCAGCACGGCGCCGGAGGCGCGTTCGAGCGTAAGCTGCGAGACTACGCCGCGCAGGACGTTCACATTTTCCGCGCGCGGCGGCATTTCAGATGAAACGGTTATATCCGACGGGCTGAGCACCGCAGCGCGCGCCGAAGCGCCGGGCCAAGCGAAGAGCGCCTGCCCGCCCGCGAAGGGGCGCGTCATGAAACCGCCCTCGCGCCGCCATCCGCCGCGGAAGATGTTCTCCGCGCCAGTGCCAGCGACGCGGCCTCCGTAGAGGCTGACGACGTTCGACGCTATCTCGTATAGCCACGCGGTGTCATGCGTCGATACGATTACCGCCGCGCCGTACTCGCGCGAGGCGCGCACGGCGGCCTCCATCACGAGCTGCGCGCTCGCCTCGTCGACGTTCGCGGTCGGCTCGTCCAAGAGCAGCGCCTTCGGCCTCAGCGCAAGGCGCGCGGCGAGCGCGACGCGCTGAACCTCGCCGCCGGAGAGCCTGTACCAGGGGCGCGAGGCGAATTCGTCTGGCGCGAGGCCGACCGCTTCGAGGCTCTCGCGCACGCGCGTATCGATGAGCCGCTTTTCCGCGCCGCGCAGCCGCAGGCCGTAGGCGACGTTCTCAAATACCGAGCGCTTGAGCAGATACGACTCCTGGAGCAGATACGTGACCTCGCGCCGTATCTCGCGCTCGCGCCCCGCCGCGGGGCTGCCGTCGAAAATTATCTCGCCGGAGGCGGGAATGAGGAAGGCGAGGACCTTCAGCAGCGTCGATTTGCCGCCGCCGTTCGGCCCGACGACGCCCGTGACGCAGCCCGCGTCTATGGAAAGCTCCGCGATGTCGAGATTCGGGCGGCCCTTTTCGTAGCTCTGCCTGAGATTATGGATTTCGTAAAGCGGCGTGCTCATGTCGTAAAAATACGGGGCGGCGGCGAAATACCGCCGCCTCCGCCGCGCGGGAGTTACTTCCCGTGCTTCTTATTCCATTCGTCCGAGTTCGGGAAGAAGAGCGGCTCCCCGTACTGGTCGACCTTGAAGTCCTTGATTATCGTCTGCGCCTCGTCGCCGCAGAGCCAGTCGACGAAGGCCACGACGTCCTTGTTGTTGACGTTCGGGAAGCGCTTCGGGCTCACTTCGATAGCCGCGATGAGGTTGAGCAGTATCGGATCGCCCTCGACGAGCGGGACTATCTGAAGCTTGCTCTTCTTCGTGAGGTAGGTGGCGCGGTCCATCAGCGTGTAGGCGTTGCGCCTGTTGGCGAATTCCGTGGTGTGGCCGTTGCCGAGCTTGCCGAGCGAGAAGACCGTGTACCACGCGTCCTTTTCGCCGTCCGGCGTAATTCCGGCGGCCTTCCAGACGTTCATCTCGGCGACGTGCGTGCCGGACATATCTCCGCGGCTTATGAACTCGACGTCCGAGGCGGCGATCTTCTTAAAGGCCTCGGCGGCGGACTTCATTCCCTTGATTCCCGCCGGGTCGTCCTGCGGGCCGAGGATTACGAAGTCGTTGTACATGATGTCGCGGCGGTTCTGACCGTAGCCTTCGGCGATGAATTTGTCTTCGAGCGCGCGCGCGTGGACGACGACCATGTCGAAGTCCCCGCTCTTCGCTTTTTCAAGCGTCGCGCCGGTGCCGGCCTTTTCGATGACGAACTCCGTCCCCGTCTTCGCCTTGAAGGTCTCGGCGAGCAGCGGGATTATGCCGGCGTCGACGGGGCCGATGGTGCTCGAAAGCTTTATCGTGCCTGCGAAGGCGGGCGAGCATATGAGAAGAGCGGCGAGAGCTATTGCAAACTTTTTCATAAGAAATACACCGTCCGTAATTTTATATTTTTTGAAGTTTCAGTTCTGGCTCCTGCGGCGCAGGAAAGTCAGCGAAATGTTGAGAAGCAGCGAGATGAGTATCAGGATGACGCCGAGCGCTATGCCGAGCGCGAATTCGCCCTTGCCAGTTTCGAGCGTTATCGCCGTCGTTATTGTGCGCGTGTGCCATTTGATGTTGCCGCCGAGCATCATCGCGGAGCCGACTTCGCCGACGATGCGCCCGAATGCCGTGAGCGCCGCGACGAGTATCATGAAGCGCGCCTCCCAGAGGCTAGTGAGAGCGAGCTTGCCGCCCGACGCGCCGAGCGTCATAAGCGTCTGGCGCAGCCGGCTGTCGAGCCCTTCGATGGCGGCCGCCGTGTAGGCTGCGACTATCGGCGTGCCGAGTATCACCTGGCCTATCGCCATGCCGCGTACTGTGAAGAGCAGCTCCCAGTCGCCAAGCGGGCCGCGCCGCGAAATAAATGCGTAGACCAGCAGCCCTATGACGACGGTCGGAAGCGCGAGCAGCGTGTCCGTCACGGTGCGCACGGCGCGCTTTCCGGGAAAGTCGAAATATCCGAGCAAAAAGCCCGCGGGAAGGCCGAAGAGCAGAACGCCGGCCATCGAGAGGGCCGTGAGCTTGAAGGTCGTCACGACGATGACCGTCGTCTCCTCGTCCATCGTGAGGAGCATTCTGAAGGCCTGTACGAATCCTTCGGCTATGAAATCCATGCGCTGATACCCTAAGATACGTCAAGACGCGCCGCATAGGCGCGGCGCGTCAACAAATCGGAAAATTTTACTTCGCGGGCTCGGCGTCGGGGAAGAAGAGCTGCTTCCCTTCGAGCTTGAAGTTTGCGATGTCCTGCTGGACCTTCGGCGAGGTGATCCACTCGATGTACTTCACCGCGAGGTCGTGCTTCGCCTCGGGGTGCTTCGCGGGATTGACGGCCATGACGCTGTACTTGTTGAGAAGCTCGGCGTCGCCCTCGCAGATGATGACGAGGCCCTCGCGTCCGTCGAGGCCGGCGTCATACTTGATGAAGGTGCCGCGGTCGGTGAGCGCGTAGCCGCCCTGCTCCTCGGCGATGTTGATCGTCTTGAGCATTCCCTGCCCCGTCTGCACGTACCACGGAGCCTTGTCGAAGTCTTTCACTCCGGCCTTGTCGAGAAGCTTGAGCTCGGCGGTGTGCGTGCCGGATTTGTCGGCGCGGCTGACGAGCTTCTGCTGCTTCTCGGCTATCGTCGCTATCGCTTCGATGACGGGCTTGCCCTTGACGCC
>DVKA01000131.1 GCA_018716365.1 Candidatus Caccocola faecipullorum | reverse complement strand
TAGGCACGCCGCCAGCGTTCGTCCTGAGCCAGGATCAAACTCTCCGTTTGATTCCTGTTTCGCTTCAACTTCATCCACTCTTACAGAATGAACCAGTCGCCCGCTCAAGTTGCACGTCTGTTCTTTACCTTCTCAACTTCAGCTTCCGCTCCGCTCGCTTCGGCGCTTTCACGCCCCGCTCGCCGCAGCTTCCGCTTCCGTCTCGCTCCTCTGTATTCCCTTGTCATGGTGCGGCGCCGCTCTCCTTCAGGCCCGCCCCGAGGTTTCCCTCAAGACCGCCCTCCCGCGGCGCAACGAAAGAGAGTATATTACGCGCCCTCGAATACGTCAAGCGTTTTTTTATAGGACGCACGGCATGGTGCAAGGCGGTTTTTTGCGTTTTTCCGCGCGGCGACGGGATTAAAAATTTTTATTTTTCCTGAAATTACTATTTTGCGCGCGTTTCGCGGTGTTATGATTGAATTGAAGGAGGCGGCAAGATGGAGTGGAGGATTAAAAATTTCGACGAGCTTACGAAGCAGGAGCTTTACGATATTTTGAGGATGCGGAGCGAGGTTTTCGTCGCAGAGCAGAGTTCGCCCTATAACGACGTGGACGGCGCGGATTTCTGTGCTCTGCATATTTTCGCATACGATGGAGAGGCGCTCGCCGCGTCTATGCGCGTGCTTCCGGCGGGGGCGACTTTCGACACGCCGTCGCTCGGGCGCGTGTCCGTCGCGCCTGCCTGCCGCGGGCGCGGGCTTGCGCGCGAGATGATGGAGCGGGCGGTTGCGCTCGCGCGCGCGGAGTTTGGGGACTGCGCGCTGACGATAGGCGCGCAGGTTTATTTAAGGGAGTTTTACCGCTCTTTCGGTTTTGTCGAGATTTCGGAGCCTTACGATGACGCGGGCGTGCCGCACGTCGATATGAGGCTCGAACTTCGCGGCGCGGGCCGCGTTTAATAAGGAGGCTGGTTTTCTATGGCGAGGATTTTTCTTTCGGGCGCGTCGGGCAACGTCGGCAAGGCGCTGGTGCGCGAGATTGCTGCGGGCGGCGAGTTTGAGCTTGCGGGCGGATGGTGTCTCGAAGCGGGCGAGGATCTGGGGACGCTCGCGGGAATCGCGCCGCTGGGCGTGAAGGCTTCGGCGTCGCTCGAAGAGGGCGTCGCGGCGTCGAAGCCGGACGTCGTCGTGGAATTTTCGGCGGCGGCCGTGATGGAGCGGAATCTCGAATGTTATCTGCGGCTCGGCGCGGACGCTGTGATAGGGACGACTGGGCTGAAGCCGGATAAGCTTGCGGAGCTCGGCGCGCACGCAGTATCGCAGGGACTGCGCTGGGCGGCTCTGCCGAATTACGCTCTCGGGATAAACCTCGTCGCCAAGTTACTGCGCGAGGCGCGCGAGTATTACCCTTATGCCTCTGTGACGGACCGGCACATGGCGGAGATGGGCAACGCGCCGAGCGGTACGGCCGCGATGCTGGCTGGAATTTTGTCCGAGCGCGAAGCCGGTAAGATAAAAAGCGCGGAGACTTACGACGGCGCGCTCGGCGCGGACATCGGCGGGACGCAGGTTTTCGCCGAGAGACTTTCGTACCCGGGGCCGTTTTCGGGCCACACGATAAAGCTCGCGCGCAAAGATGAAGTCATCACGATAAGCGTGGACGACTTTTCGAGCGGCGTTTTCACGGGCGGCGTGCTGATGGCGGCGCGCAAGCTGCTTTCTTCGCCGCGCGGGGTGTTCATAACGAGTTTCGACGAGCTGACGAAATGACGCAAAACAGCCGCCACACGTTCGACGATGTGCGGCGGCTGTTTTTTATCAGGCTTTTCTCTAATTTCCTCTGAAAATGAAAAACACCGCGCCGACCATGCAGAGGGCGGCGTAGAGGTAGTTCATTGTGAGCCGCTCTTTCATTACGAAGTAGGAGAAGGCGGCGAAGACGGTCATCGTTATGACTTCCTGTATTATTTTGAGCTGCGGCAGCGTGTAGACTGTGCTGCCGATGCGGTTTGCGGGGACCTGGAAGCAGTATTCGAGAAAGGCTATGCCCCAGCTTATGAGCACCGCGAACATGACCGGCTTCGCGGCGAGGTATTTCAGGTGTCCGTACCATGCGTAGGTCATGAAGACATTGGAGACCAGGAGCATGACGAGGGGCAGAACGTGACGCAGCATTCCTAAATCATCTTCCTTTATTGTTTCTTTTAAATTTCACTGCATAAATCTACGTTTTTCGCGCCGCCGCACTATAATATATTTAGATTTTTTGTATTTTCACGGCGGCACATTTCGCGCCCCGGCCGCAGGCCGGTATACGCAGAATTTCCGCGCGCGCACGGACGCACGCGAATGGCATTATATCACAACGTCAGAGGTCTCGGAGGTGGAAAGGATGTTTCCTTCAATTATTGTCGAAAAGCTGAAATCGGCCGGAATTTTGATCAACGGCCCGGACGAATGGGACCCGCAGGTGCGCGACGAACGTTTCTACGGGCGCGTGATGCGCGAGAAGAATCTCGGCCTCGGGGAATCGTATATGGACGGATGGTGGGAGTGCGGGCGCATAGACGAGCTGATATGCCGCGTCATAAAGTGCGGCGCGGAGAACGACATTAAAGGAAGCCTCCGATACGCCCTGCTGCTTCTGCCGATGGAGCTGCTGAATATGCAGAGCCGCCGGCGCAGCCGCCGCGTCGCGCGCGAGCATTACGACCTCAGCAACGAGCTTTTCTTTTCGTTTCTCGACCCGCTTCACCAGTACAGCTGCGCGTATTTCAGGGACACCGACGACCTCGCCGAGGCGCAGGTCAGGAAGCTGGAGCTCATCGCGCGCAAGCTGGAGCTGAAGGAGGGCGACCGGCTGCTCGACATCGGGAGCGGCTGGGGCGGCCTTGCGAAGTTCATGGCTTCGCGCTTCGGCTGCAGCGTGACGGCGGTGAATATATCGAAGGAGCAGCTGGCTTTCGCGCGCGAGGACTGCCGCGGTCTGCCGGTTGAATTTCTCGAACGCGACTACCGCGATATAGAGGGCGAATATGACAAGATCGTTTCGGTCGGGATGTTCGAGCACGTCGGGGCGAAGAATTTCCGTTCGTTCATGGAGACGGCGCGGCGCGTGCTTGCGAAGAACGGCCTCTTCCTGCTGCACACGATTGCGGGAGACACCTCCGCAACCAACTGCGACAGGTGGCTCAACAGGTACATCTTCCCGAACGGCAGCCTGCCGTCGGCGGCGGAGATAGCTTCCGCGATGGAGGGTCTTTTCGTCATGGAGGACCTGCACAACCTCGGGCAGAACTACGACCGCACGCTGATGCGCTGGCATGAAAATTTCATAAAGGCGTGGCCCGCCTTCGCGGAGAGGTACGGTGAGCGCTTCCGCAGGATGTGGGAATATTATCTGCTCTCCTGCGCCGGGGCCTTCCGCTCGCGCGCGATTCAGCTCTATCAGGTGCTGATGTCGCGCGAGGGAGACGGGCGCGCGCAGCCGCGCATAGCCATGCGCTAGCCCTTTACTGAATTTTCGTCTCTTTGTAGCCCGCGGGGATTTTGAAGAATTCTTCCTTCACCCCGCGGCTTCCGTATTCGAGCACCTCGGAGAGCTCGTCGTTTACGCGCCACCATTTTAGCGTATCGGTCATCGGCAGGAAGTAAAGCGTCTCCTCCGTTCCGTCGTTCCATACGATTTTATCGAAGTCGTAGCGGACGCCGTTTATCTTCCCGCTGCCGGACGATACGGAAAAATCGCCCTCTTCGCCCGCGGCGCGCCGGAAGCTCTCTTCAAACGGCATGACGGCGGGCGCGTCGTTTGCGACAACGTAGCTCTTTGTACCGTGCGAGATTATCGTAACGTCCCCCGTCTTCGCGTCGTAGAGCGTGCTCATGCGTCCGCCCGCCGATTCGACGTCCGTGTAGGCCATGCCGCCGCTCGAAGCGAAGGTCACCGTGTCGCCGCCGTATTCGCCCGTCGTCCTGTATTTCAGATAGACGGGATTATGACGCGCGTTGAGCGCGCGCAGCACGGCGCGCGCACGTTCGCCGGGCTTCGGCGGGTTCGCCGCGCTGTATTCGCGCGCCTCCGCCGGAGCGGAAAATGCGAGCGCGGCGGCAAATAGAATAAGGACGGCTGAAATTATTTTTTCCATTTATTTTTACCTCCGGGGCTTGCGCCGATGTACGCCCCGTATTTTATCATAAGCGCCCGAGCCGGCGGGACGCGCCTTGACAGCGCGCAACTGTTTCAAATATAATCCCCGATAATTAAACATGGAGCAGGCGACGGCCCTTCCGGGCCGTGGGGCTGGGCCGGGACGACGACCCGGCAGCGGGAAAAACGACAGAACGCCCGCGGGACCGTTTAACGATCTCGCGGGCTTTTTTATACGGCGCCCGCGGATGCTGCCGGAGGAGAGACGAAATCATGACGGACATTCTTTTGAGGCTTTTTATAAAAAACTGCGAGGATACGCAGAATCCAGCGGTCCGTTCCGCAATCGGGAAACTTGCGGGGCTGACTGGCATCGTATGCAACTGCCTGCTGACGGTATTAAAACTTGTCATCGGACTGCTCGTAGGCTCGATGGCCATCATCGCGGACGGCGTCAACAACCTCTCCGACGCGGCGTCGTCCCTCACGACGCTGCTCGGCTTCCGCATGGCGCAGCGCCCCGCCGACAAACAGCACCCTTACGGACACGCCCGCTACGAATACCTCTCCGGCCTCGCGGTAGCCGCGCTCATCCTGCTCATCGGCGCGGAGCTTGTGAAATCTTCCATCGCAAAAATTATAAATCCGCAGCCGATCGATATTTCTGCTGTGACGATAGCCCTGCTCGCCGCCTCCGTCGCGGTGAAGCTCTGGATGTCGAGATTCTATAAGACGCTCGGGAAGAAAATAAATTCGACCGCGCTTTACGCGACATCCGTCGACAGCCGCAACGACGTAATCTCCACCTGCGCCGTCCTGCTGGGCTGCCTCGTGAATTATCTTTTCGCTCTCAACATCGACGGCTACGTCGGCCTCGCCGTAGCGATTTTCATTCTGTATTCAAGCATAGGCATTGCGAAAGACACCATCTCCCCGCTGCTCGGGCAGCAGGCCGACGAAGAAATGGTGGACAAAATCACGGAGCTGGTGCTCTCCCATGAAAAAGTCCTCGGCGTGCACGACCTGCTCGTCCACGACTACGGCCCGGGCCGCTGCTACGCCTCCGCCCACGTCGAGCTGAGCGCCGACGAAGACCCGATGGCCTGCCACGACATAATCGACGACATAGAGTGCGACGTGCTGGAAAAGATGAACGTCCACTTCGTCATCCATTACGACCCAGTCGTACAGAACGACGCGGAGCAGAACGAAATGCGCCGGACCGTCGGCGAGATAGTCCGTGGGCTGAATCCCGCCTTCTCCATTCACGACTTCCGCATCGTGCGCGGCTCGGCGCAGTCGAAGCTCGTCTTCGACCTGGCCGTGCCCTACTCGATGATAGAACGGAAAAAAGAGATAAAAGAGCAAATAGAAGCAGCCCTCAACAAAAAGGGAAAGAAATACGTAACGATAATCCGCTTCGACGGAATAGCATAAAGCGAACCGGCGCGGCCCGCCGCCGCGCATTGTTACGAAATGCGGCTTGACCGCGTTACGTTAAGCGACTAAACTTTTATCGTGCCGGTTTAACGGCCTTATAAATTTTATGAAGGAGAAATTTTCTGTATGGACGCAAGCGGCCCAAGTCCTGAACCTGTGGGACAATCACGCACGATCGACATCTAGCCTTTCCCGGGCCGTTCCATGCCCGGGCGAGCCGGGTATGGAGGGAATTCAATGCTCAAGATAATCAAGACGACAGAAACGCAGCTCGTCGAGCTGGCGCCGGAAAACATCGAGTCCGGCGCGTGGATCTCGCTCATCCGTCCAACGGCGGACGAGCTCAACGAAGTGGAAGACATCACGGGCGCGCCGCAGGACTTCGTCCGCTCGGCGCTCGACCCTGAAGAATCCTCGCGTATAGAAATCGAAGACAACCACATCCTCGTCCTCATCAACGTTCCGGTCAACCACGACAGCAACATCTCCGAGTACGACACATTGCCGCTCGGCATAATCATAACGCCCGACTACTTCGTCACCGTCTGTCAGGAACACAACGACGTAATACAGAATTTTTCGGAGTCGCGCTTCCGCTACTTCAACACGTGGAAAAGGACGCGCTTCCTATTCCAGATACTCTACCGCTCCGCGATGCTCTTCCTGAAAGACCTGCGCCAGATGACGCGCCGCTCCGACCAGATAGAACAGGACCTGCGCAAATCGATGAAGAACGCGGAGCTCTTCCAGCTTCTCGACCTCCAGAAAGGTCTCACCTACTACTCCATGTCGCTGCGCTCCAACAAAGTCGTCGTCGAACGGCTGCTGCGCCTCTGCTCAAACTCGCAGGTCAGCCACCTCATCAAATTCCGCGAAGAGGACGAAGACCTCTTGGACGACGTGCGCATAGAATACGACCAGGCGATAGAAATGGCGCAGATTCAGACCGACGTCCTCGCGGGCATGATGGACGCATTCGCCTCCGTCATCTCCAACAACCTCAACATAGTCATGAAAGTTCTCGCCTCGATAACGATAGTCATGGCGATACCGACGATGGTCTCCAGCTTCTGGGGGATGAACGTCCCCGTGCCGTGGACGGACAACCCCGCGGGCTTCGTAATAGTCGGCTGCATCGCAGCGACGCTGACGCTCGCCGCGACATGGCTGCTGTGGAAGAAAAAACTATTTTAATACCTTACGGATAAACAACAGAAAACGCGCCGCGGCGGCCCGGATTATACGGGGCCGCCGCTTTTTTACGACGCCGGTTCGGCTTCACAGCGCATATGCCGCGCCGCGCGCGGCATATGCGGCAGGCCCCGCCTTCTGCGGCGGGGCCTGCTTTGTGCGCGTCGGCGGATTTTCGCGCGCGGTGTTATTCGTTCTTTTTCGAGAGCGCGAGCAGGAGGATGCCGGAGAAGAGCACCGCGACGCCGGCGGAGCCTAGCAGAGAGAGGCGTTCGCCGAGCAGTACGGTGGAGAGGAACCACGCGGTCAACGGCTCGGCGAGGCCGAGCGTGTAGGCTACGCCGAGTTTGATTTTATGGACGCCTATCGTGAAGAGCGTGTATGGGAATACAGTGCTGACGAAGGTCAGCAGCGCTACGCAGAGCGCGCCTCGCGGTTCGAGCATCCACGCCGTTTCTCCCGTTACGAGCCACGGAAGGGCCATGAGCCCGCTCGTCACGCAGACGGCGGTGATTATTTCATACGGATTTCTTTCCACCATGCGCATTCCGACGCCGACGAAGGTGTACGAGAGCGCGGCGCAGAAGGCGAGGAATACGCCGAGCGCGCTGACTTCGAGCGCGCCGCTGTTTCCTCCGAGGACGAGCATGACGCAGCCGGCGACTGCGAGCGCGGTGGCGGCGAACCATCGCGCGGAGAGCCGTTCGCCGAAGAGCAGCCGCCCGCAGATTCCGGCGATCGGCGGGGCCGCGCCTATCGCAACCATCGTGCCGACGGCGACGCCCGTCATGCGCACTGCTGTGAAAAAGGTGAGCTGGTATGCCGCGAGCCCGGCTCCCGCGAGCAGGACGCCGCGCAGGTTCCAGCCGCCGGAGAAGAATGCGCGCCCTTCCTTAGCAAGCATGAAAAGTATGAGCACTACGCCGGAGAAGACGACGCGCGCCGAGCCTACGGTCAGAGACGAAGCGCCCTCGGGCGCGAAGGCCTGAATCGTTCCGGTGGTGCCCCAGCACATTCCGGCGACGAGGACGCAGAGCGTGCCTTTGAGCGTTTCTTTGGCTATAGCCATGATTTTCCCTCCCTATACGCGGCAGCAGCCGCAGGCCTCCATGCGGCGCACAGGGTGCGCGATGTGCGGCAGCAGCTCCCATATAAGCTCGCGCCTGTCTTTGACGGCGAAGAGCGCCTCTTCGGAAATCGTCCAGATTTCAAACGGTTCCGCGCCTTCGGTGAGCGCCGCGCCGAAGCGCGAGAGCCGCTCCGCGCGTTCCGCGGCCTCCGCCTCTTTCGCCGAGACGAGGTAGAGCACGCTGATGCTGTCCTGCTCCTGCTCGTCGATGTCGAAGTAGTCGGTCAGCTCGACGCGGCGCATGAGCGTCGTCCAGCGGCGGAATTTTGAAATTTCCGCAAGCTCCTCCGCCTCGCTTCCGCCGTCGAAGACGAAGGCGAAGCGGTCTGTGTTCACGAGGCGCATCGGGTCGTTCGGGTGCGGCTTGAAATGGTCGTAGCAGCGGTGGTCGTAGCGGCAGACG
>DVKA01000130.1 GCA_018716365.1 Candidatus Caccocola faecipullorum | reverse complement strand
TTAATTATCGCGCCCTCATTTTCTGTAAAAATTTTATTTGGTAGATCAAGGCATACCTTGCGTTTCTTTTCAATGGGCATTATAATACCAACTAACGAATTTTTCTAGTATGCCATGGTAAACCAGCAACGATTTTTTAGGAGGGTTTCGTCGTGAAACAATCGTTTAACGTCATTGTCATAGGAGGCGGAGTCGTAGGCAACGCGGTCGCGCGCGAGCTTTCCCGTTTCCAGATGACGGTGGCGGTGTTAGAGAAAGAGCCGGACGTCGGGATGGAAACCAGCTGCCGCAACAGCGGAGTGCTGCATTCCGGCATTCATTACAAAGCGGGTACGCTGCGCGCGAAGCTGGCGGTCAAGGGCAATTCCATGATGGACAAGCTCTGCGCGGATCTGAAAGTAAAAATCAAGAGAATCGGCAAACTTACCACCGCTCTTGACGAAGACGAGCTGCCCGGAATCAAGCGTCTTATGGATCAGGGTACGGCGAACGGCGTCCCCGGGCTTGAAGTGCTCGACAACGCCGCGATGAGAAAAATCCAGCCCGGTGTCGAAGGAATAGCCGCGGTCTGGAGCCCGACGAGCGCGATAATCTCTCCCTACGGGCTTACCATAGCTCTCGCCGAAAACGCTCACGCCAACGGAGTAGAATATTTCCTCAGACATAAAGTATCGTCGATAACGAAAGAGGCCGACGGCAGCTTTACAGTCTGCACTGAAAACGGCGCCTCTTTCTCGGCGCAGGTAGTCGTCAACGCCTCGGGGCTTTCGAGCGGCATAATAAGCGAGATGGCCGGCGTCAAGGAAGGCAACCACGGCGACAGCCTCAAAATATGGCCCTGCCGCGGCGAATATTACGTGCTCGACAAACGCCTCGACGGCACTATTAAGACGCTCATCTATCCCGTCCCCGGAGCGAAGGACGCGGGCCTTGGAATACACCTCACGCCGACCGTCGACGGCAACATCCTCATCGGGCCGAGCGCGAACTACATCCCTGTCGAAACCCCGGAAGACTATAAAGTCACCTCTCCGGTGCTCGAAGACCTCAGAAGAGAAGGCCAGAAACTTCTGCCCGAGCTTAAAATGAGCGACTTTATCCGCAACTTCGCCGGCAACCGCCCGAAACGCACCCCGCCGGAAGTTGGCGGCAACGGCGACTTCATCATCGAAGAAGCGGACGGCGTCAGCGGCTTCGTCAATCTCGTCGGCCTTGAGAGCCCCGGACTGACGAGCGCCCCCGCCATCGCGGAGATGGTGCGCGACATCGTTGCGAAACATTTCGACCTCGTTGAGAAAAAAGACTTCATCGCGGAGCGCCCCGGATTCGCCGGACACTTCTGCGACCTGCCGAAAGAAGAGCAGGAACGCCTCGTCAAAGAAAACCCCGAATACGGCGAGATAATCTGCCGCTGCGAGAAGATCACGAAGAAAGAAATACGCGACGCTATCGAGAATCCGCTCGGAGCGCGCAGCCTCGTGAGCATCAAATACCGCGCAAGAAACGGCATGGGACGCTGCCAGGGCGGTTTCTGCACGCCGAGAATAGTCCGTATGCTGCGCGACGAATACGGGTTTGCGCCGGACGATTACATCTTCAGAGAAGCCGGCTCCAATCTCTTTACCGGCAACGTGAGGGAAGGAGCGGATAAGTAATGATACGCGAAAAACACGACCTCGTAATCATCGGAGGCGGCCCTGCCGGCCTCGCCGCCGCCGTCGCAGCGAAAGAAGCCGGATGCAACGACATCGTCCTCATCGAAAGAGACAGGATACTCGGCGGAATCCTCAACCAGTGCATACACGACGGCTTCGGGCTTCACGCTTTCAAAGAAGCGCTCTCCGGCCCCGAGTACGCCTACCGTTTCATCAAAAAAGTGCGCGAACTTCAGATTCCGGTAATGGAAAAGACGATAGTCCTCGACCTTTCCAAAGACAAAATCCTCCGCGTCAGCCGCGAAGGCGAAATAAAGGAAATCGAGGCGAAAGCCGTCATCCTTGCGATGGGTTGCCGCGAACGCACGCGCGGCGCGCTTTCCATCCCCGGACACAGACCCGCGGGAGTCTACACGGCGGGCACGGTGCAGAACCTCGTAAACCTTGAGAACATCATGCCGGGTAAGCACGTCGTTATACTCGGCTCCGGCGACATCGGCCTCATCATGGCGCGCAGAATGACGCTCGAAGGCGCGAAAGTCGAAGCCGTCTTCGAAGTCCTTCCGTACTCCAGCGGCCTCCAGCGCAACATTCGCCAGTGCCTCGACGACTACGGCATTCCGCTTTACCTTTCGACCACCGTCATAGACATCTACGGCCCCAACGGGCGCGTGGAAGGCGTCACGGTAGCCCAGGTGGACGAAAAGCGCCGCCCGATCGTCGGAACCGAGCGCTTCGTCCCCTGCGACACGCTGCTTCTCTCCGTCGGCCTCATCCCTGAAAACGAGCTGACGCGCGAAGCGGAAGTCTGCATCAACAACATCACGCAGGGCGCAGACGTCGACGACTGCTGCATGACGAAGACCCCCGGCGTATTCGCCTGCGGAAACGTCCTCCACGTCCACGACCTCGTCGACTTCGTGTCGATGGAAGCGGAACGCGCGGGAAAAAACGCAGCCCGCTACGTCGCCGGGGAGCTCTGCGAAGATGGAAAAGAAATCGCAGTCAAGCCCGGCGAAGGCGTGCGCTACGTCGTACCGCAGAGAATCAAGCACGGCGACAACGTCTCGCTCGCTTTCCGCGTAACCACCCCGTCCCGCGATAAAGTGATAGAAGTCCGCGACGGAGACCGCGTGCTGAAAACGAGAAAAGAGACGCGTCTCCACCCCGCCGAGATGGTGTGGGTCGACATGGGGAAAATGGACGTCAGCGACATCAGCTCACTGGAGGTGCGCGTAAGATGATCGAAAAAGAATTTATCTGCGTCGTCTGCCCGAACGGCTGCTCGATAAAGACACAGTACGAAGAAGGCAACCCGCCGAAGCTCATATCAGCCGAAGGTATGCGCTGCCCGCGCGGAAAAACATGGATACAGCAGGAAATAGAAAACCCGATGCGCACGTTCTCCACGAGCGTCCTCGTGGACGGCGGCGACTTCCTCGAAGCCAGCGTCCGCCTCACGAAGCCCGTGCCGCTTGCGAAGGTTTTCGACATAATGGCTGAAATAAAGAAAATCAAACTTCAGGCCCCGCTCTCGATCGGTGACGTCGTAATGACCAACCCGGCAGGGACGGAGACGGAAGTTATAGTTACAAGAAACGTGCCGCTAAAGGCAAAATAACCAAAGGGGGACTTTTGTATCATGAGTAAGAGGGATTATCTTGTGAAGTACGAGGATCTGTACAAGATCGCGAAAGAGATGTTTATGGGGCTCGGCTACTCCGACGAGCAGGCGTCGACAGTCACCGAATGCCTCGTCGAAGCCGACTCGCGCCACAAACATTCTCACGGCGTCGCCGCGATGATGACCTACGTCAGCCATCTGCGCGCCGGCAACCTTCACCTGGACGCCCCCGCGCCCACGACGGTGTTCGAGACGCCCGTTTCGCTCGTGCTTGACGGACATTCCGGCGTCGGCTACTGCATAGCGGACTACGCCGTTAAAAAGACCATCGAAAAGGCGAAAAAGACCGGCATCTGCATCACGACGGTCCGCCAGGCCAACCACTACGGCTTCGCGGCTCACTGGAGCGAAATGATGGCGAAAGAAGGATTCATCGGAATGGCGATGACCAACACCGTCCGCTGCGTCTGCCCGACCCGCAGCGCCGAGCGCAACCTCGGAACGAACCCGATAACCGTCGCCTTCCCGACCGCCGACGAAGAGCCGATGTTCAACCTCGACATGGCGACCTGCGTCATGGCCCACGGAAAGCTCGTCCGCAGCCAGGTCTTCGCCGAGACGGGCGTAATCCCGCGCGAAGTCATCATCGACGGCAACGGAAACGTAGTCACCGACTTCAAAGAAGCCCTTGAAATCCTCCATCACGGAGACGACAGAAGCGAATGCCCGGATCCGCACACCGGCGGACTCGTCCCCCTCGGCGGCGTAACCGAGACGCTTAGCGGACACAAGGGCTACGGCCTTGCGATGCTCGTCGAGCTCCTCACTGGCGGACTTGCGGGAGGCACCCCCAGCAAATTCATCCCGCTCGCGCATGAAGGAATCTGCTTCTTCTTCATGGCCATCGACCCGGCGCTCTTCGGCAACCCGCAGGAAGTCAAAGAGCACATCAAGTACATCATCAACGAATACAGAAAGACGACCGCCCTCGACCCCGAACTCCCCGTCATCATGCCCGGAGACAAGTCGCGCGCGGCCCGCGCCAAGGCGCTCAAGGAAGGCATCGAGCTCAGCCCCGAGATAGTCGACATCCTCAGAGAAGTCGCCAAGCTCACCAACAAGGAGAAAGAGCTCGAAGCCGTAGTGCACCACGAGTAAAAATAACCAACTTTTCAGCCGTCCCGCGCCCGCCGCGGGGCGGCTCACGAAAGCGGGTGAACGCCGGATAAACGCATACGACTGGAAAACGCGTTAAAGGTGCAAAACACGGGTTTTGTGTGGAAAATCTTAGTATTTTTGTGAGAACGATTTGGGAGGTTGCTTATATGAAGAAGTTATCCGCTTTGTTATTCGCTCTTTGCATTATGGTCATGGCAGTCAGCGCCGCTTCCGCAGAGGAAGAGTTCCGTATTAAATTCGGATACAGCGCTTCTGACAAAGAATCGAACATCATCACCTTCTATGATACTTTTGAAAAATATGTCGAAGAGGCTTCCGGCGGACGCATCGCCGTCGACGTCTACGCGAACGCGCAGCTCGGCGGAGAACGCCAGATGCTCGAAGGAATGCAGCTCGGCACGATAGAAATGGCGATGCTCTCGCCCGGAATCGCGGCCAACATAGCGCCGAAGTTCCAAGTCATCGACCTTCCTTACCTCTTTGATACAAGAGAAGCCGCCTATAAAGCTCTCGACGGCGAACTCGGCAAAGTCCTCAACGACGAAATACTGCCGAAGGGCGTCCGCCTGCTCTGCTTCCCTGAAAACGGATTCCGTGAGATCACCACGAACACGGCCCCGGTAAAGAGCCCCGCCGACCTTAAAGGTATGAAAATCCGCGTCCAGCCGATACCGGCCCACCTCGCCCTCTTCAAAGCTTTCGGCGCGAACCCGACCCCCGTCGACTTCGGCGAACTCTACACCGCGCTTCTGCAGAAAACTGTCGACGCTCAGGAAAACTCCATCACCCTTATATACAGCTCCAAGCTCTTTGAAGTCCAGAAGTACATCTCTATGACGAACCACGTCTATGCTCCCTCCGCGGTGTTCATGAGCGAAGCTTTCTTCCAGAGACTTCCTGAAGACCTCCAGAAGATCGTCCTCGACGGCGCTGTGAAATTCCGCGACGCCTCGCGCGCCAACCAGCAGAAGGAAGGCGAGCGCCTGCTGAAGGAAATGGTCGAGCAGAACGGTATCGAAGTCTACTACCCGACCGAAGAGGAAATGAAGCAGTTCAAGGAAGCCGCGCAGCCTGTCTACGCCGAGATGGAACCCATCCTCGGCAAGGAACTCATCGACATGGCCCGTAGCGCGAACAACTAACAATTCAGAGTTATCAAAACGTT
>DVKA01000129.1 GCA_018716365.1 Candidatus Caccocola faecipullorum | reverse complement strand
AAGGGAGTAGGCGGCGCGTCCGCGACTGGCGCGCAGCAAGGTCAACACCCTGAAATCGGAGATTTCTGGCCTTGTTTGAAATGACGAGACTTACCTGACTGTTCCGCGGAGGCGGGGCGGCAAGGTGGTCTCTTTTTTTATGCGCCGGACTCCCCGCCCCGTAAAAAACATGAGGCGGTCCGCGGCGGACGATGGGAGAATATTCGCCGTATGGACAGGTGGAGCGCT
This sequence comes from Candidatus Caccocola faecipullorum, assembly GCA_018716365.1. Taxonomy (GTDB): domain Bacteria; phylum Synergistota; class Synergistia; order Synergistales; family Synergistaceae; genus Caccocola; species Caccocola faecipullorum. The sequence continues at coordinate 4,152 of DVKA01000129.1, read as the reverse complement.
TTTTGTGTGCTGAAGGAGGAAATTAAATGAAGGAATATTTATCGTCATACGAGGATGTCCTGCGCGAGCAGGACAGCTCTGCGGAGGGGCTTTCAGGCCGGGAGGCTGCGGAGCGGCTTGAGAAGTACGGGAAGAACAAGCTGAAGGAGGGCAAGAAGACGCCGCTCTGGAAGCGCTTCCTCGACGAACTGGCCGACCCGATGATTATAATCCTCATTGTCGCGGCGGTTATTTCCGGCGTCACGGCCTTCTACGAGGGAGAGTCGTTCGCCGACGTGATAATCATCATGTTCGTCGTGGTCATCAACGCGGTGCTCGGCGTCGTGCAGGAGAGCAAGGCCGAGGCGGCCATCGCGGCTCTTCAGGAGATAGCGGCGGCGACGAGCAAGGTGCTGCGCGACGGGAAAATGACGACGCTCAGGAGCGAGGAGCTCGTCCCGGGCGACGTCGTCGTTCTCGAAGCGGGCGACTCCGTCCCCGCGGACGGACGCATCATTGAATGCGCGAGCATGAAGATAGAGGAGGCGGCGCTCACCGGAGAATCCGTCCCCGTCAATAAAATCATCGACGTGCTGAACCTCGGAGGTCAGAAGGACGTGCCGCTCGGCGACCGCAAGAACATGGTCTACATGGGCTCGACCGTCGTCTACGGGCGCGGCATGGCGGTGCTGACCGGCACGGGCATGAACACCGAGATGGGGAAGATAGCCGACGCGCTTGAAAACGCGAAGGAGGACGAGACGCCGCTCCAGATAAAGCTGAACCAGCTAAGCAAATTCCTCACCGTCCTAGTAATAGGGATATGCGCCGTGATTTTCGCCGTCGGCCTCTTCCGCGCGTACGGCAGCGAAGCCGGCATAACGGGCGACACATTCCTCTCGACCTTCATGGTCGCCGTCTCGCTCGCCGTCGCCGCGATACCGGAGGGGCTCGCCGCCGTCGTTACGATAGTGCTCTCGATAGGCGTCACGAATATGTCGCGCAGGAACGCGATAATCCGCAAGCTCACCGCCGTCGAAACGCTCGGCTGCACGCAGATAATCTGCTCCGATAAGACTGGCACTCTGACGCAGAACAAGATGACGGTCGTCGAGCACGCGGCGGACGACGAAAAGAGGCTCGAAACGGCGATGGCGCTCTGCTCGGACGCGGCGCTTGACCCTGATACGAACGAAGCTGTCGGCGAGCCGACGGAATGCGCGCTCGTCAACGACGCCGCCAAAAACGGGATGCCCAAGCCGCAGCTCATGGAGGAATACCCGCGCATAGGCGAAGCGCCGTTCGACTCGATGCGCAAAATGATGTCCACCGTCCACAAAACGAGGGACGGGCGTATAATCCAGTTCACGAAGGGCGCGCCCGACGAGGTGCTCAAACGCTGCGCCTCGGCGCTCGTCGGCGGCCGCGCCGTGCCGATGACCGACGAGATACGCGCCTCGATACTCAGAAGCAATAAAGAGATGGCGGACAAGGCGCTCCGCGTCCTCTGCGGCGCGATGCGCGAGTGGGACAAGACGCCGGAGAGCTTCGAGGCCGATTACCTTGAGCGCGAACTGACATACATCGGGCTGTCGGGCATGATCGACCCTGTGCGCCCCGAGGTCAAGGCCGCGATAGTCGAATGCCGCGGCGCTGGAATCCGCCCGATAATGATAACCGGCGACCACAAGGACACAGCCGTCGCAATAGCGAAGGAGCTCGGCATAATCAGCGACGCTTCGCAGGCGATCACCGGCGCGCAGCTCAACGACATAAGCGACGAGCAGTTCAGGAACGACATAGAAAAATACTCCGTCTACGCGCGCGTGCAGCCCGAGCATAAGGTGCGCATAGTCACCGCGTGGAAGGCGAAGGGCAAAATCACCGCGATGACCGGCGACGGCGTCAACGACGCGCCGTCGATAAAGAGCGCCGACATAGGCGTGGGCATGGGCATCACGGGCACGGACGTTACTAAAAACGTCGCGGACATGGTGCTCGCCGACGACAACTTCGCTACGATAGTATCAGCCGTCGAGGAAGGCCGCCGCATCTACGCGAACATCCGCAAGGCGATACAGTTCCTCCTCGCCTCCAACCTCGCCGAAGTGCTTGCCATATTCTTCGCTACGCTCATCGGCTTCACGATACTGGAGCCGGTGCACCTGCTCTGGATAAACCTCATCACCGACTGCTTCCCCGCGCTCGCGCTCGGCATGGAAAAAAGCGAGCCGGACATTATGCGCCGTCCGCCGCGCGACCCGCGCGAAGGCGTATTCGCGGGAGGCATGGGATTCGACGTATTCTTCCAGGGCGCGGTCGTGACTGTGCTCGTCATGATTTCCTACATAGTCGGACACTATGTGGAAAGCGGCACGTGGGAATTCACCAACAGCCACGACGGCACGACGATGGCCTTCCTGACGCTCTCGATGGTAGAGATATTCCACTCGCTCAACATGAGAAGCCGCCGCGGCTCGATATTCACGATGGGTACGCACAACAAATTCCTATACGCCGCCATGCTGGCCTCGCTCCTCCTCACGACCGTCGTCATCGAAGTCCCCTTCGTCGCGGACGCCTTCAACTTCACGCCGATAGACCTCCACGAATACGCGATAGCGCTCGGCCTCGCCGTGCTGATAATTCCGATAATGGAAGCTGTGAAGTTCGTGCAGCGGAGGATGGGCGTGTAGGATTGCGGGAAGCCTGCGCTGGTGCAGTTTACAGCCCTATCGGATAAAATAGTAAGGACGGGATAATATTTCCCGTCTTTACTTTTATGGAACGGAGACATGGATAATGAAAATCGTCGTCTTGGACGGATACGCTGAAAACCCTGGAGACCTGAGCTGGGATGAAATAGCGGCGCTGGGTACGCTGACTGTCTACGACCGCACGTCGTTTACAGACGAAGCTGAAATTATCGAACGTATTGGAGACGCCGAAGTCATCGTAACAAACAAAACGCCGGTTTCTCGCCGCATCATAGATTCATGCCCGTTGATGAAACTCATCGCGGTGATTGCGACCGGCTACAACGTCGTGGACTGCGGGCGCGCGAAAGAAAAGGGCGTCCTTGTCGCCAACGTGCCTTCATACGGCACGGCCGCGGTCGGACAGTTCGCTGTCGCGCTGCTCCTTGAAATATGCTGCCGCGTAGGGCACCACGACCGCACAGTACACGAAGGAAAATGGGAAAACTGCTCTGACTGGTGCTACTGGGACTACCCGATAATAGAACTTGCCGGCAAGACCATGGGAATCATCGGCTTCGGCAGAATCGGACGGCAGACCGGAAGAATTGCAAGAGCCATGGGAATGGACGTTGTCGCGTACGACGGCAGCCCGACCGAAGAAGGGCGTGAAATCGCCAGGTACGTACAGCTTGACGAACTTCTCGGCCGTTCCGACGTGATAGCGCTCCACTGCCCGCTGCTGCCCGATACGAAAGGGATAATCAACCGCAGCAGCATCGCAAAGATGAAAGACGGGGTAATCATCATCAACAACGGACGCGGCCCTCTCGTCAACGAGCGGGATCTGGCGGATGCGCTGAACTGCGGCAAAGTCTATGCCGCCGGCGTGGACGTCGTGTCGTCGGAGCCCATCCGAAGCGACAACCCTCTGCTGACGGCGAAGAACTGCATCATCACGCCGCACATCTCATGGGCTGCGAAGGAAAGCCGCCAGCGCATCATGGACTGCACGGCGGAAAACATCAGAGCGTACATTGAAGGCCGTCCCATCAATATTGTGAATCTGTAGAAGACGCTTTCAGGCTGTCTTATGAGACGAACTCCGCGCAGCCGCGCGGAGTTCGCCGTATTGGCGCAGAGCTCATATTCACGGCTGTGTTTTCAAGGATTGTGGGAAACAGCGGTTTTCAGCGGGCGCGTGAAATCCATGCTTCGGCCGGCGCTTCGTCTTGCGCGCAAATTCTGGACAACTCACGCCATTCGGTGATAATATTCTATATTGGCTAGTAAAACCGGCGGCTTAAAATCAATGCCCGCGGGCATTTTGAATGTGAGGAATTTACAGGATGCAGGACTCTTCTAAGATACGCAATATAGCGATTATAGCGCACATAGACCACGGCAAGACGACGCTCATCGACGGCATTTTCAAGGCGGCGCACCTTTTCCGCGACAATCAGGTGATGGAGGAGCG
>DVKA01000128.1 GCA_018716365.1 Candidatus Caccocola faecipullorum | reverse complement strand
GATAAGTTTATTTTATTTTCCGCCTTGATTTATACGCCTTTTTTAGCGGCGCATTTTATTCTTTCGGCGCGCTGTTTCGCCGTTGTATATGCAGTGCGCGATAAAAAATAAACCGCACAGCCCTTTCGGGTCCGTGCGGTTTATTTTTTAACTCGGTCATTCTTCTATGGGTATGTTTATCCTTTTTACGTCGAGCGCGCGCCCCGTCTCCCCGTCTATATCGACGGCGACGCCCTGAAACCTCACGCGCTCCTCGCATACTTCGAAGCGGCTCGGAGTCCCCATGAGGAATTTCGGCATTACGGAGCCTGCGCTCATGCCGATTATCCCTCCGTGTCCGCCCGTCATTCCCGCGTCCGTTAGGAACGCCGTGCCTCCGGGCATTATCTCCTCGTCGGCGGTCTGCACGTGCGTGTGCGTCCCTACGACCGCGGAGACGCGCCCGTCGAGGTAGACGCCGAGAGCGCGCTTTTCAGATGTGGCTTCGGCGTGGATGTCGACGAATACCGACGGCACGCCGCATTCCGCGATAAGCGCGTCGGCCGTCTGGAAAGGACAGTCGAGCGGCGGCATGAAGGTCCTCCCCTGAAGACAGAGGACTGCGAGCTTCTCCCCGTGCTTTTCGTAAACCGCGAAGCCGCGTCCCGGCGTCCCCTTCGGATGGTTCGCGGGGCGCAGGACGTTCGGCTCGGAGTCGAGCATCGGGACGAAGTCCTTTTTATCCCAGACGTGGTTGCCGTTCGTCAGTATGTCTATTCCGGCGGAAAACAGCTCGCGCATGACCTTTTCCGTAAGGCCGAAGCCCGCGGCGCTGTTTTCGCCGTTCGCTATGACGAAGTCGAAGCCGCCGAACTCGGAGCGCAGCCGCGGGATCATCCTCGCCGCAGCCTCGCGTCCCGGGCGGCCCATTATGTCTCCGATGAAGAGCACGCGCATGGCGGAGCCTATTTCGCGTACTCTACGGCGCGCGTCTCGCGTATCAGCGTGACCTTTATCTGTCCGGGATAGCGCAGCTCTTCCTCTATCTTGCGGGCGATGTCGTAGGCAAGTTTCTGCATCTCGCCGTCGTCGGTGACCGTCGGCGCGACGGCTACGCGCACTTCGCGCCCGGCCTGGATGGCGAACGCCTTGCTGACGCCGGAGAAGGTCTTTGCAACCTCTTCGAGCTTTTCAAGACGCTTCACGTATGCGTCGAGGCTCTCGCGGCGCGCTCCGGGGCGCGACGCGCTTACGGCGTCCGCCGCGGCTACAAGTACGGCGTATATCGTCTGCGGCTCCTCGTCCTCGTGGTGCGAGGCTATCGCGTTGACGATGTCCGGGCTCTCGCCGTAGCGTTTGGCGAGGTCCGCGCCTATCTTCGCGTGCGGCCCTTCGATCTGGTGGTCGACGGCCTTGCCTATATCATGAAGAAGCCCCGCCCTGCGGGCCTTCTGCTCGTCAAGTCCAAGCTCCGCCGCCATGACGCCGGCCAGATGCGCGACCTCAAGGCTGTGCGCGAGCGCGTTCTGTCCGTAGCTGGTGCGGTAGCGCAGCTGTCCGATTATCTTCGCGAGCTCGCTGTGCATATTCTTGATTCCCGTTTCGAGAAGCGCCTCCTCGGCGGTCTCGATTATCTGCGCCTGAACGTCCTTCTCCGCGCGTTCTATTATTTCCTCTATACGCGCGGGATGAATGCGCCCGTCCACGACGAGCCGCTCAAGCGACAGGCGCGCCACTTCGCGCCTTACTGGGTCGAAACTGCTCAGCGTCACCGCTTCCGGCGTATCGTCGACTATAAGGTCGACGCCCGTCAGCGTCTCAAAGGTCCTTATATTGCGTCCCTCGCGCCCGATTATGCGCCCCTTCATTTCGTCGGACGGAAGGTTGACGACGCTCACTACGACGTCGGAGGTGAACTCGACGCTGCACCGCTGTATCGCGGTGGCGACGATTTCCTGAGCGCGGCGGTCGGCGTCGCGCTTCGCACGCTCTTCGAGCTCCTTGAGGCGGAGCCCTATGTAGTGGTTCGCGTCCGCTTCGACCTCGGCGAGGAGCTGTTCGCGCGCCTCTTCCTGCGTGAGCTGGGCTATCTGTTCGAGTTTCGCAATAAGTTCCTGTTCCTGGTCCGTGAGCCTGTCGAGCTTCGACTGCACCTGCTCGTTCTTGCTCTTCAGCTCTTCTTCCTTGCGGCTGATGTTTTCAAGCTTCCTGTCGAGGTTCTCCTCTTTCTGTTCGAGGCGTCGCTCGGCGCGCTGAAGCTCCCCGCGGCGTTCCTTCGTGTCGCGGTCCAGCTCCTGTCTCAGCCTGTGTATCTCTTCCTTGCCCTCAGCGATGATGTCGCGTTTGACTGTTTCCGCCTTTTTCGAGGCCTCCTGCACTATCCTGTCGGCCTCCGAAAGAGCTCCTCTGAATTTTCTTTCCTCAGTTTTCTTGTGATATGTAAAACCTCCGAGGGCGCCTACGGCGAGCCCCGTGATAAGACACAGCACAATAGTGGTAAGTTCCCATTCCATTTTTCCCTTCACCTCATATTCAGTTGTCATGGTACGTTAAGTGTTTTGTCAGACGTAAAATTGTATGAAAGACGCTACATAATGAATTTTATGCCAACGTCTGGTATTTTACATAAAAATACGACATTTCACAAGGGGTTGGAATGAGACGCCGCGCCGCGGCGGGCGCGCCGGATCATGGCGGCGGCGCGGATTCCGGGCGGCGCGCAAAAAACGCGCCCCGCCATAAAGGCGCGGCGCGTTTTCGTTACAATCGATTTTTCCCGCTTTTCGCTAGGCCTTAAGCTGTCCTTTCTCGTCGAAATCGTTGAGGGCGTTGCTGACGACCTTGGCAAGTCCGATGACCGCGATGAGGTTCGGGATGACCATGATTCCGTTGAAGAAGTCCGCGAGCTGCCATACGAGGTCGAGCTTCAGCGTGGAACCGAGGACGATGAAGAACATCGCTATGCATCTGAATATCGGAAGCGGCTTGTTGCCGAAGAGGTACTTGACGTTCTGCTCAGCGAAGAAGTACCAGCCGATGATCGTCGAATACGCGAAGAAGAATATGCATATAGCGACGAACGGCGAGCCGAAGCTTCCAAGTCCGGTCGTGAAGGCCTTCTGCGTAAGGGCGCTGCCGCTCGTTACGCCGTCGAGAGATCCGGTCGTGATGATGATGAGGGCGGTCATCGTGATGATCATGAACGTGGTGATGAAGACGCCCATGATGGCGACGAATCCCTGTTCCGCCGGGTGCTGAACCTTCGCCTGCGCGTGAGCGTGCGGCGTGGAGCCCATACCGGCTTCGTTCGCGAAGAGTCCGCGCGCGACGCCGTAGCGGATGGCTTCCTTCATCGTGACGCCGATGATACCGCCGGTGGCGGCCGCCGG
>DVKA01000127.1 GCA_018716365.1 Candidatus Caccocola faecipullorum | reverse complement strand
GCCTGAGTCGCAACAAGCTGATAGGAGATGTCCACGCAGTAGCGGTCCTCCTCTATCATGCGCAGGATTCCGTCAAGCTGCCCGCGCGCGATCTTGAGTTTGCGGCTTACCTCGGCTTTGTCAGCCTTCATGCGGCCTCTACGCCTGTGACTTCGTATCCCGCGTCGGTGACGGCCTTAGCTAGTACGGCGTCCTCGACCTCCGCGCCGAGCGTGACGGCCGCCGTCTTGGCTTCAAGCGAAACTTCCACGGCCTCTACGCCGGCGACGTTCTTCAGAGCCTGCGTCACGTGCTTCACGCACATCTGGCACATCATACCCTCTACATGCAGAACCTTCTTCATTTTCACGTTTTCTCCCTTCGTCTCTTTTATAACCTCCGTCTTGTCCTCGACGGTTATTGCCGCAACATTGCACCGCGCGCCGGATTTTTCGCCGCTGTCCCCGGCGACTGCCGCGGCGGTGAATTTAGGCTTGAACAGGCGCAGCCGCAGAGCGTTTGAAACTACGAAGACCGAGCTGAAGCTCATCGCAAGCGCACCGATCATGGGGCTGAGCTTGAGGCCGAACGACGGATAGAAAATCCCCGCCGCAACCGGAATACATATCGTATTATAGAACAGCGCCCAGAAAAGGTTCTCTTTTATATTGCGTATGACGGCCTTGCCGAGCTGTATAGCGCCCGCGACGTCGAGCAGGTCGCTGCGCATCAGCACTACGCCGGCGGATTCGATGGCGACGTCGGTTCCCGCCCCTATTGCTATGCCTACGTCCGCCCGCGCGAGCGCCGGAGCGTCGTTGATGCCGTCGCCCACCATGGCGACCTTCTGTCCCGACTCCTGAATGCGGCGAACCTCTTTTTCCTTGTCCTGCGGAAGCACCTCGGCTATGACCTCGTCCGCCCCAACCTCGCGCTGTATCGCGCGCGCCGTGCGCTCGTTGTCGCCGGTAAGCATGACGACCTTTATCCCCATCTTGTGCAGCTCGCTGATCGCGCGGCGGCTCGTCGGCTTTACGACGTCGGCCAGAGCGATTATCCCGATGAACTTCCCGCCGTACACGAAGAAGAGCGGCGTCTTGCCCTCGCAGGCGAGATTTTCCTCAAGCTCTTTCGCCCTTTCGCCGTAAAGGCCGAACTCCTCCATCAGTTTTCTGTTGCCGCCGCAGAGAAGTTTCCCGTCTATCGTTCCCCTGACGCCCTTACCCGGCTCCTGCGAGAACCCTTCCACCGGTTTTAAGGGCAGTTTGTCCTCTTCCGCTTTCGTGGCGATCGCCTCGCCGAGCGGATGTCCCGAATATTTTTCAAGCGACGCCGCGAGCGTCATAAACTCCTCCGCGCTCATCTCAGAACGATGAAACACGTCCGTCACGGCGGGCTCACCACGCGTTATCGTCCCAGTTTTGTCGAGAACGACGGTCTTTACGTCGTGCGCCGTCTCGAGCGCCTCGGCGGATTTTATGAGGATTCCGTTCGTCGCGCCGCGTCCTGTCCCCACCATGATGGCCGTCGGCGTAGCGAGGCCCAGCGCGCATGGGCACGAAATCACCAGCACCGCTATGGCGACGGAAAGCGCGAACTCGACGCTCTCTCCCGCTATCAGCCACCCCGCCGCGGTGACGAGCGCTATTACGATGACGACGGGGACAAAAACGCCGCTGACCTTGTCGGCGAGCTTCGCTATCGGCGCTTTCGAGCTTGTGGCTTCGTCCACAAGCCGCACTATCTGCGCGAGCGCCGTCTCGTCGCCGACGCCCGTCGCGCGCATCCTGAGATAGCCGGATTTGACGGTCGTCGCGCCTATCAGCTTGTCGCCCGGCTGCTTCTCGACCGGCACGCTCTCGCCCGTGATAGCCGACTCGTCGACGGCTGCGTGACCCTCCGTCAGCACTCCGTCGACCGGCACGGCCTGACCGGCGCGCACCACGACGGTCTCGCCCTTCTCGACTTCTTCGACGGGAATTTCAAGCTCTTCGCCGCCGCGTACGACGAAAGCCGTCTTCGGAGCGAGGTTCATCAGCTTGTTGATGGCGTCGGAGGTGCGCCCCTTCGCTCGCGCCTCGAAGAACTTCCCAACCGTGATGAGCGTCAATATCATTCCGGCCGACTCGAAGTAAAGATCCATCGAGAACTGGCGCACCATGTCGAGGTCTCCGTGGCCGAGGCCGAATGCGATTTTATAGAGCGCGTACACGCCGTAAACGAGTGCTGCGCTTGAGCCGAGCGCGATGAGCGAATCCATGTTCGGCGCGCCGTGCGCGAGCGAGGTAAAGCCGACGCGGAAGAACTTGAAATTGATGAAGACGATGGGAACGGTCAGCAGGAACAGAGTCAGCGCGAAAATCATCGCGTTCTCCGTCCCGTGGAAAAAGGCCGGAAGCGGCCAGCCCATCATGTGCCCCATCGAAATATAGAAAAGCGGCACGGCGAAGACGACCGAGGCCATAAGCCGCCGCCATATCTTCTCGTACTCCTGTTTCGCTATGTCCACGGGCGACGGCGCGGCCTTAACCTTCGGCCCGGCGCTCCCTTTTTCCGCGCGCAGCGAAGCGCCGTAGCCCGCATTTACGACCGCGCCGACGATTCCCTCCGAAGTCAGCGCGCTTTCGTCATATTCGACCGTCATACTGTTCTTCAATAAATTTACGGAAACCTCTTTTATCCCCGGCAGTTTCGCAACGCTCTTCTCCACGCGCGCAGAACAGGCCGCGCAGCTCATGCCGGTAACGTCGAAATGATCCTTTCTCATACATCTATGCTCCTTTTCCCTAAAGCTCTAATACATACCCCCCGTGGGGGTATTGTGATTATAGCGCGCTA
>DVKA01000126.1 GCA_018716365.1 Candidatus Caccocola faecipullorum | reverse complement strand
CCGTGTCGTTGAGGTTCTTCGAGCCGATGAACTTGCCTGTGTTCACGTCGATGACGGTGAGCGCCTCGGTCTGGTCGATGACGAGATATGCGCCCGAGTTGAGCCAGACCTTGCGGTCCTGAAGCTCCTCTATCTGGTTCTCGAGGCCGTAGAGCTCGAAGAGCGGCGTCCGCGCCGTGCATACGTTGACCTCAGGGACGTTCTCATGGAAGAATTTCTTTACTACCGCTTCGATGTTCTCGCGCTCGTCCTCGCTGTCGATGACTATTTCGTCCACTTCGTCCGTCAGCTCGTCGCGCAGCACGCGCTCGAGCAGGCCGATGTCCTTGTGTATGAGGCACGGCGCGCTGTTCTGCTTCATCCTGTGCTCAATCTCGCCCCACTGGGCGACGAGGTTCTCGACGTCGCCGCGAAGGCTCTCGATGTCGCAGTTTTCGGCGACGGTCCTGATGATTATGCCGAAGCCCTTGGGCCGTATCTCCTTCGCGACGGAGCGCAGGCGCGCGCGCTCTTCGTCGCTCGCGATGCGCTTCGAGACGCCGGTCTCGTGCCCGCCGGGAATCAGCACCATGTAGCGCCCAGCGAGCGATATGCGCGGCGATACGCGCGCGCCCTTGCCCTTGCGCGCGTTCTTGACGACCTGAACGAGCATATCCATGCCCGGGCGCACCTCTTTGCCCTTGACATCGTCGAGGTAGAGAAAGCCGTTGCGCCCGTCGCCGAGGTTGAGGAACGCCGAGTTCATGCCCGGCAGCACGCTGTCGACGCGCGCCTTGTATATCTCGCCCGTGCGCTGGTGCTCGAGCATACGCTCTATGAAGAAGTCGCAGAGCTTTCCCCTTTCGTCCGTTATCGCAATCCTCGTCTCCTCAGGGTCGATGAGGTTTGCGATTATTTTTTTAGACCATCCGGCCATGATGCAAAAACCTCCTAAACGAGCGGGACGACGGAACGTTTTTCTTCGTCCCATCCGCCGACGGCGAGCCGCTCCATGCGCAGGCCGCCCCAGCCGGAGCATAGCCCCGCCGCCGTGAGCGCCTTGACGAAGAGCCCCGCGCCGCAGTGTTCGAGGTCGCGCACCGCGAGAAGCACGGCTCCCGCCTCGACGCGGCAGTCCAGAAGCGCGTTTATGCGCCCGGCCTCCCCGGCCAGCGCCGCGGCCTCCCTTTCGCCGAAGGGGGCCGAAGCGCCGCGCACACGGTAAAGCGCCGCCTCCGCGAGCTTCGCAAGGCTCACTCCGTCGACTTCCGCCCATTTCAATATTTTTAACCCGCCGGGCAGAGCTTCGCTCCACCTGCGGGCAGATTCCGAATCCCACTGCTCGAACCAGAAATCCGCCGGCTCGGCGAGCCCTTCAACGCCTATCGCAAGCGGCGGCGCGAGGCTTATCCTCGGGTGCGGGGAGAAGCCCTGCGTAAATTCCTGCACGAGGCCGGCGCGGCGCGCCGCGCGCGAAAACACCACAGGCAGATCCATGTGGTTGACGAAGACGAAAAGCCCGCGCTTTTCGAATAAAATCCTAATCCTGCTCACGCGCGCACCTCCCGACGTTCGCGCGCCCCTGCCAGCCGCAGCCGTTGCAGCCGAGGCGGCAGTCGCGCGTGGTTTCAGCGGCGAGCGCCTTCGCGCGCTCGCGCATGAGATATTCCTTCGTTACTCCGCAGTCTATGTGGTCCCACGGCAGCTTCGCGTCGAGGCTTCTCGCCCCCGTGTATGCCGCCGCGTCTATTTCAAGGTCTTGGAAAACTTTTTCCCAGCGTTCGAAGTCGAAGAACTCGCTCCATCCGTCGAAGCGCGCGCCGCGGCGCCACGCCGCCTCTATCGCGTCCGCGAGACGCGCGTCGCCGCGCGCGAAGACGCCTTCGAGGAAGGTCTGCTCCGGCTCGTGGTAGGCGAGCGTGACCTTCCTGTTGCGCAGGTTGCTCTTGAGCCATCGGCCGCGCTCGCGCAGCTCCTCGCGCGAAAGCTGCGCTTCCCACTGGAAGGGCGTGTGTCCCTTCGGCACGAAGCCCGCGACCGAGGCGCTCACGTCGCCGCGCTTTTTATGGCGCTTCGCCGCCGCGACGGCGCGATTGCAGATCTCATGTATTCCGGCTAAATCTTCCTGCGTCTCCGTCGGCAGTCCCATCATGAAGTAGAGCTTCACGCGGTCCCATCCGTGCTCGAAGGTCGCTTCAAACGCCGCGTCTATCGCCTCGTCTGTGACGCCCTTGTTTATCACGTCGCGCAGACGCTGCGTCCCGGCCTCGGGCGCGAAGGTCAGGCCGCCCTTGCGCATCGTCTCAAGCCCCGCGGCGAGGCCGACCGAGAATGCGTCGACGCGCAGGCTCGGCAGCGAAAGCTTTATCTGATTGTCCGCCAGCATCGGCGCGAAGCGCTCGAACGACTCCGTGATTCCGCTCCAGTCGCAGGTCGCGAGCGAGAGCAGGCCGACCTCCTCCCAGCCCGTCTTGTCGAGCAGAGTCTTGACCTGTTCGCAGACCGAAGCCGCTGAGCGCTCGCGCACGGGGCGGTCTATCATGCCGGCCTGGCAGAAGCGGCAGCCGCGAGTACAGCCCTTGAATACCTGCACCGCGACGCGGTCGTGTACTATGCCGGTGTTCGGCACTATCATCGAAGTGTGGTAGAAATTTTCGTCGAGGTTCTCGATTATCCTGCGGCGCACGGTCTTGCCGTCAAAGCACTGCGGCACGTAGACGCCCTCGATTTTCGCGAGCGCCGCGAGTTTGTCCGCGCGCTTTGCGCCCTTCGTACCGCGCAGAGCTTCGAGCACGTCGGGTATCAGCGCCTCGCCGTCGCCGATTAGAAAAG
>DVKA01000125.1 GCA_018716365.1 Candidatus Caccocola faecipullorum | reverse complement strand
GAGCGCGGAATACTCGCCGGCTGCAACGTCGTGATGCCGAACCTCTCGCCGCAGTCTGTGCGCAAAAAATATATGCTCTACGACAACAAGCTGAGCAGCGGCGAAGAGGCCGCCGAGGCGCGCGCGGCGCTCGAACGGCGCGTCGAGGCGATAGGCTACCGCGTAGTGACCGACCGCGGCGACTACAAAGGATAAAGATAAAACGCGGCCCGCGCGGGCCGTTCACGGAGGGAACAGAAAATGCGCAGAACCTTAAAAATATTTCTCGCGGCGGCGCTAATAGCCTCGACCGCGGGAGCGGCGTCGGCCGAAAACTGGCCGTTCTTCAAAAACGACGCGGAGCGTAGCGGGAACTCGCAACTGACCGCCGGCGCGTCGTACTCGTTCAAAGGCGAGGTCGAGTGGAGCGCGCCGGTACCGCGCGACACATCGTCGTCGCCCTCGGTCTACGGCGGTACGATATACTTCGGCACGAACGACGGCGCGATGTACGCATACAGCCTAAAAACAGGCGAAGAGCGCTGGAAGTTCGACACAGGGAACTGGATATCGACGGCCCCGGCCGTTTACGGCGGACAGGTTTTCGTCACGAGCTACGACAGCAGGCTCTACTGTGTCGACGCGCTGACCGGCGACCAGCTGTGGCAGTTCACGACATCGAACAACGTGCAGAGCTCGCCCGCCGCCGCGGACGGCGTCGTATATTTCGGCTCCGACGACAGTTATGTTTACGCCGTAACGATAAAGACCGGCTGGCAGAAATGGAAGTTCAAGACCGACGCGGCGGTGACGGGCTCGCCCGTAGTCGCTGACGGAGTCGTATACGTCGGCAACCGCAGCGGCAAGCTCTACGCGATAGACTGCGCGACGGGCAAACAGAAATGGCGCGCGATAGTCGGCGGCTCAATAACATCGGCTCCAGCCGCCGCGGACGGTATGCTCTACTTCACGAGCCAGGACGGAAAGCTCTACTGCGTGCGCATCAAGCACGAAGCCGTGATATGGAGCTATGACGCAAAGGCGCAGATAGAAACCTCGCCGCTCGTCGCAAACGGGCGCGTCGTCTTCGGCGACATATCTGGCAAGGTGACGGCGCTCGACGCCCGCAGCGGCGCGAAGCTCTGGAGCTTCGACGCCGGCGGCTCGGTATTCTCCTCCGCGGCGTACCACGACGGCACGATATACGTCGGGGCGAACGGCGGCAAATTCTTCGCGCTCGACGAAGCCACCGGCAAGCCGAAGTGGACGCTGGAACTCGGCGGAGACATAACGGCGACGCCCGCAATAGCGGGCGGCAGGATAATAATCCCGACGACGGCGGGAGAGCTGTTCTCGATCAAATAAGCGGCGTGCTCGGATAAATCAAACTCACGCGCGCATAAATCCGAAAGGAGCGGGAAATCATGGAAAATTTTGAGCGGACGATAGCGCCCTTCTTTTGGGTAGACCACGACGAATCCGTCTCGGTATGTCTGAACGTGGGCGAATATTTGCAGGACGTTTTCGACGGGCGCGCCGATGACGGATTTGAGGGAAACGGCTACGACTGGGCGAGCTTGGCGCAGGTTTTCCTCGATGAAAAATGTCCGCAGCTGCTCGGCAAGGTTGACTTCGATCCAGAAGGCAGTATGTTCTGCGCATATTCCGAGGACGCGGAGGCGCTCAGGGAATTTATTCTGAAATTCAAGGAAGCGTGCGAGGACAGAGAGCTGATTACAGATTTATTCAGCCGCGCGGAGTTGGATTAAATCTCACGCAGCCATCGACGGCATGATACGAAAAACGCCGGAGCGTCACATCGAAGCTCCGGCGTTTTTTATTCACTATTTAGAAATTTTCGACCAAGCTCTCGAACGTGTCAGCCGCGCGTATCATCCTGAAACCGCCGTCAAGAGTTTTCAGCACCTCGGCGGGGCGCAGGCGGCAGTTGTAGTTCGACGCCATCGAATAGCCGTAGGCCCCGGCGTTCAGCACTGCGATGAAGTCGCCTTCCTCCACGCGCGGAAGCTCGCGCCCCTTCGCTATTATGTCGCCGCTCTCGCAGATATTGCCGACGACATTCACCTTCTTCGTCTCGCTCTGCTCTTCGCCGCCGCGGTCGGAAATCACCTCGACCTCGTGGTATGAGCCATACAGCACGGGGCGCATAAGGACGTTGAAGCCTATGTCCGTACCGACGTAGGTTTCCCCGTAGTTCTCCTTTATCGCGTTGACCGTGCCAATCAGCGCGCCGCATTCCGCGCAGACGAAGCGGCCCGGCTCGCACTTGAAGTGGACGAACTTGTTATCGTAGCGCGCGGTGAAATCGTCCAGCAGCGGGAAGAGCGCGTCGCGCAGCGCCGTGAAGTCGAGCCTAGGCTCGTCTGGGCGGTAAGGAACTCCGAAGCCGCCGCCGAAATCTACAAATTCCAGCCCGGGGAAATTCTCCGCCACCATATCGAGCAGATTCGCCGCGGCCGCCGCGTATGGCGCAGGATCAAGGAAGAGAGATCCGATGTGCTGGTTGACGCCGATGAGCTTCATGTCGTACTTTTCCAAGATTTCCTTAACCTCGCGGCAGTACTTTGGTTCGACGCCGAACTTCGTCTTCTTGCCGCCGGTTATGACCTTGTCGCAGTGGCCCGCGCCGACGCCTGGATTGAAGCGCACGGCGACGCAGCCGCCGCGGTTCATGCGGCTGTACGTTTCAAGCTGCGAGAGCGAATCGACGCTCACCGTAACATCGCGGTCGATGCAGAAGCGGAACTCGTCCTCCGAGACGTTGTTCCCAATATAGAACATCTCGTCACTCTGAAAGCCGGCCTTCTCAAGCAGATATATCTCGCCTGGCGACATGGCGTCAGCGCCGTAGCCTTCCTCGCGGATTATCTTGAGAAGCGACAGATTCGTATTGGCTTTCACGGAAAAACTCGGCGTTATCCGCCCTTCGAAAGCCTCAAGCAGCGTGCGGCAGCGGTTCCTCAGTATCTCCTCGCTGTAAACATATACCGGAGAGCCGTACTCCGCCGTTATTTCAGAAACTTCGTCATAATTTAAAAACATTACACAACCGTTGACGATTAGATTCTGGCGACTCCGGTCTCGCGCGCAGCCTTCGCCACCGCGGCGGCTACGGCAGGAACTACGCGCTCGTCAAGCGCGGACGGGATTATATATTCCGAAGAAAGTTCAGCGTCGGAGACAAGCGAGGCCAGCGCTTCTGAGGCGGCAAGCTTCATCTCTTCGTTTATGCGGCGGGCGCGGACGTCAAGCGCCCCACGGAAAATTCCGGGGAACCCAAGGCAGTTGTTGACCTGGTTCGGGAAGTCGCTTCTGCCCGTCGCCACAACTGCCGCCCCTGCGGCAAGTGCTTCGTCCGGGAATATTTCAGGGGTCGGGTTCGCCATGGCGAAGACGACGGGCGATTTCGCCATGGTGCGCACCATATCTCCCGTCAGAAGACCGGGACGCGATACGCCGAGGAACGCGTCCGCGCCCTTTATAACTTCAGCGAGCGTGCCGCGTCTGTGCTCTGGATTCGTAATTTTCGCCAGTTCGACCTGCGCCGGATTGAGACCGTCGGGATAGCCGTCGCAGAGAGCACCGTTTATGTCGCACATGATTATGTTCTTGACTCCGGCAGATAAGAAATAACGGGCAATCGAGGTACCTGCAGCGCCGGCGCCGTTTATTACAAGCACAGAATCCTCCAGGCTGCGCCCGGTAAGGCGGAGCGCGTTCTTATAAGCCGCGAGCGCTATGACGGCAGTTCCGTGCTGGTCGTCGTGGAATACCGGGATGTCCAGTTTTTCCTGAAGCCTGCGCTCTATCTCAAAGCAGCGCGGCGCTGAAATATCCTCCAAATTGATGCCGCCGAACGAAACCGCTATTTTCGACACAGTATCGACAAACTCATCGACGTCTTTGGTGGACACTGCGAGCGGTATGGAATCGATTCCGGCGAAGCGCTTGAAGAGGCAGCTTTTGCCTTCCATAACGGGAAGCGAAGCGGCCGGGCCGATGTCGCCGAGACCGAGAACCGCGGATCCGTCTGTGATTACTGCCACCAGATTGTTCTTAATCGTGACGTTCCAGAGCTCGTTCTCATCGCGCACTATCGCGCGGCACGGCTCCGCGACACCGGGAGTATAAACGAGCGAAAGATCCCCCATATTTTCAATATTTTTGCGGCATTCCACATTCAACTTGCCCTTCATTTCTCTATGCATTGCAAGAGAACGTTCGAAGACATCTTCTTTCATAACCATCCTACCTCCAATTTCGCATTTAGCAGATTGTAGCTCCATCCGTATCTAATTGCAAACGTTTCTGCGATTAGCATA
>DVKA01000124.1 GCA_018716365.1 Candidatus Caccocola faecipullorum | reverse complement strand
GCTCGTCGTGATTCCCGCGGCGCGGCTGCTTTTCCCGTAGCGGCGCGCTAGGCTTTTTTGATGTCGCCCTTCGCGCCGCCCGTTATGCGAAGCAGCTCGTCGGGCGCTACCGGAAAGAATGCGTGGTCCGTCCCCGCGGCGGCCCAAACCGTGCCGTAGTTGAAGAGATCCTCGTCGAGCAGCGTCTGCGGCTGCTCCGGGTATCCGACGGGCGGCACGCCGCCGGGACGGAAGCCGGACCATTCCTCACACTCCTCCGCGCCAGCGAAGGAGACGTGCGACGCTCCGAGCGCCCGCTTGACCTTCTTCGTGTCGACCTTGTTGACGCCGGACATGAGCGCAAGCGCGTAGGATTTTCCGTGGTTGACGCGCAGCAGTATGCTCTTGAGTATCTCTTCCTCGGGCGCGCCCACGGCCGCCGAAGCGTCGGAGACTGTGAAGATCGTCGCCTCCGTCCGTTTTATCTGGGAATCGCAGCGCGCTTCCTCAAGAAAGGCGCGCACCGCCTCTATGGGGTCGAAGTTTCCATCGGCGCGTGACATCCGTCATCACTCCATCTGTGCAGAATTTTCCCGTTTTTCCGCGAACTCGCCGCCGAGCGACGGAGGCAGCCCCGCCCACGCGAAGAAGGAGCGCCTTCCGCGCGGGGCGGACGTGCCGCCGAAATCGTAAATCTCTATGTTTTCAAGCACAGAGCGCACGTACTCGCGCGTCTGCGGATACGGGATGTCCTCTATCCATTCTATCCAATCGGAGGCTTCGTCCGCGCCCCACTTCGAGACGGCGGCGGCTCCGGCGTTGTAGGCCGCGACCGCGAGCGGAAGCCGGCGGCGGAATTTCGCGTGGAGGTATGCGAAGTGCGCCGCGCCGAGCATCACGTTCTGCCCCGGCACGAACGGCGAGAGCGTCTCGTCGCCGAGGCGCTGCGCCGCTTCGCGCGCCGTCGGCGGCATCAGCTGCATGAGGCCTGCGGCACCGCGCGCGCTGAGCGCGTCCGGGTTGAATTTGCTCTCGCGCTTCATGATGCCGAATATTATATTTTCGCGCACGCCTGTGCGAGCAGACGCCGCGGCTGTCTCGGCCTCCCAGCGGCGCGCGGGGACGGCGCGCGATTTCGCCGCGTTCACTATGCTCGTGAGCTTCGGATATTTCCCTTCGTATGCGAGGGCGAAGGCGTAGAAGTCGAGCGGTTCGCGCAGCGCGAGCAGGGCCGCGGCGCGGGCCGCCTCGTCCTCGCGTCCGAGCTTTTCAAGCGCCTGTATCTTCCAGTAATAGAGCCGCGCCGGACGGATCGCAAAAGGCTGCGCCCACGCGTTGCGCGACCAGGCGGCGAGCGCGGCCTCGCAGTCGCCGCTCTTCCACGCGCGGCGGCCCGCCTCCCAGTCGGCCGCTGTGACTTTATAGACCGCCTCCGTAAACGCCCAGACGCACAGCAAAAGAGCGCAGAGCGCGGCGCAGCGGCGGAGGAAAATTTTCGCCTTGCCTGCCTTTGCCGTTTGCGCTATTTTAGTGGCGGCGTCTCTCGCCACGGAGGGGATAAAATGCATCGAGCGGCGGCTCCTTATCGTCGTAATAATATAGAAAAGTATCCGACAGAAGCACGATGAAGTCAAGCGAAGCGGAATTTCTTGCGATTGCGGCCTACGAATCTTCCGTGCGCGAAGTTATGACGGCGCCGAAGCCCGGCCTCGTCGACGCGGAGGGGAGCGGCTGCCACGACGACATGGACTGCGCGCTGTTTCTGAAAAGCGCGCGCGCGATCGCGCCGTTCTGGGCGCGTCAGGCGCGCGCCGGTCTCGAAGGCACGCCGCCGGAACTTGTGATGGAGCGGCTGCGTTCCACCGGCGTCGAGATGGAGCGCGCGATGGCGCAGGCGACGGGCGGCGTCAACACGCACAAGGGGCTCGTCTACCTCATGTCGCTGCTGCTCTACGGTGCGGGCTTCGCGCTGTTTTCCGGCGCGCCGCGCAGCGCGGAGGCCGCGGCGCAGTTCGCCGCGCTCGCCGTGCGCGGCGTGGTCGAACGCGAGCTCGGCGCTCTTCTCGCCGAACCTCCGCGTCGCGCGCTGACGAACGGCGAGCGGTTGTACGTCGAGCACGGCGTAACGGGCGTGCGCGGCGAGGCGGAGCGCGGCTTCCCGTCCGCGCTCCGCGCCGGCCTCCCCGCGCTGCGGCGCGCGCTTGCTGGCGGCGCGAGCTTCAACGACGCGGGGCTCGCGGCTCTGCTTCAGATAATGCTCGTATGCGAGGACAGCAACGTTATGCACCGCGCCGGATTCGAATACTGGAGCGGCGAGTATCTTACTCTCACCGCCGCGGCGCTGCGCGGGTTCCGCGCGCCGTCATGGAACCGCGCGCCGCTTTACGAGCTCGAACGCAAATTCATGGAGCGCCGCGTGAGCCCCGGAGGCGCGGCGGATTTGCTGAGCTGCACATATTTCCTGCATATTTTTTCTTCGTGATATAATCTGTATGTTGTCAGCGGACGGCGTATATAGTATTATGTCAGTATATAGTTACGCCTTTGTGTAAGAATTTTAGGAAAAGGAGACTATGAGTATGAGTCTGGGCAACAGAATCAAATCGCTGCGCAAAGCGCAGCATTTAACTCAGCAGAAGCTCGCGGACAAGGTTGAAGTCAGCCGCATATATGTGCAGGCGCTTGAAAGCAACCGCAGGCTCCCGTCCATGAAACTGCTTCAGAGGCTTGCGCCGGCGCTCAACGTCGAAGTCGCCGACCTTCTTCAGGATTTTTCGACGCCCGACAAGCCGGGGCGCGTGCAGCTCGAATCCATGCTTGACGACGGCGAGCTCGAAATATGGTACCGTAGCAAAAAACTTTCAGAGAAGGAGCTGCGCCGCGTCTACCGCGTGATTGAAGCGGCGCTCGACGACTGGGACGAAGAGGATGCCGCCGGAAAGTAGAGAGGGAGAATCCTCGGATCTATTCGAAGATACCTACCCGTCGCCGCCCGACGCCCTGCCTGATTGGGCCGTGAGCGAAGCGGCGGATTGGCGCAGGCTTGACGAGTTCGACATACTTGCGAAGGCTGAGGAGCGCACGGGGCTCTCGCTCGACGTTAAACGCGTCTCCCTTCCGGCCGGCGTGTGGGGCGTCCACCTCGTGCGCGGCGAGCGCGGGCGCATCTTCATAAACACCGCGCTTCCGCTGCTTTGGCGGCGCTTCGCGCTCTTTCACGAACTTTATCATCTTCTGTACCACACGAAAGGCGCGCGCTTCTGGCAGCGCAGCTTCGTATCGATGGAGAGCTTCGAGAACCGCGCCGACACATTCGCGTGGGCGGCGCTCTGGCCCGAATGGGAAGAAAACCAGTACCGCGACTGGGCGGAGGCGGAGCCGTGGCGATGCTGAAGAAACTGCCTTTCTTCCTGCCGCTCGCGGGCTGCCGCGGGCAGTGCGTCTACTGCGACCAGCGCGCGATAACGGGCGTCCGGTTCGTGCCGTCGCCGGACGACGTGCGCGAGGCGCTGCGCGGGCTGGCCGAACCGCGCGAGATATGCTACTTCGGCGGTTCTTTCTGCCGCTTCCCGCCGCGGCTCATAGAGGAATACCTCGACTGCGTGACGGACTGCGCGCCAGCCGGCAGCACGGTGCGCTTTTCGACCTACCCGGGCGACCTGCGCGACGATTCGCTGCGCGGGCTTGTCAAAAAATACCCAATTTCAAGAATAGAGCTCGGCATCCCGACGCTCGACCCAGCCGTCCTCGCCGCCTGCCGCCGCGAGGCAGACCCTGAAAAAATATTCGAAGATATAAAAACGCTCAAAGCCGACTGCCTGCCCATCGGCGTGCAGATGATGATAGGGCTGCCGGGGCAGGACCGGGAAAGCAGCCTCGCAGGGCTGCGCGCGCTCGCCGCGCTCAAGGGCGCGGACTCATGGGAGCTGCGCCTCTATCCCTGCCTCGTCATCGAGGGGACGGAGCTCTGCCGCCTTTACGAACGCGGCGAGTACCGCCCGCTCACAGTCGAGGAAGCCGCGCTGTGGGGCGGAGAGTTCATCGACGAAACATTGTCGTACGGCTTCGTGCCGATAAGGATTGGCCTCCAGGAAACGGAGTCGCTCGCCGCCGAAGTGGTGGCGGGGCCGCACCATCCGGCTCTCGGAGAGCTGATACTTGCGGAGGCCGAAGCGCGCAGGCTCGCGCGTGAAAATCCGAAGGGGCCGTGGCGCGCGCCGCGGCGCGAAATCTCGCGTTTCACGGGACACGGGCGCTTCGGGATAAAACGCCTCGCCGCGCACGCTGGGCTTTCCGAGGAAGAAGCCGCCGGGCTTATCGAGTTTATATGACGAAACGCGCGCGGATGTGGGAACGCGCGCCGAAAGGAACGAAAAAATGCCATCTATATCGGAGAGAGAAAAAATCCATAAACTTTTCAAAAGCTTCGAACGCGGTAAATTTTCCGCGCGCAACAGGTTCGTCCGCGCCGCGACGTGGCTCGGCTGCTGCTCGCACGAGACCGGCGAGCTGACGCAGGCCGCCGTATCGCGCACTGCCGAGGCCGCCGCCGGCGGGGCAGGAACCGTCATATCGGAATTCGCCTACGTCAGCCGCGAGGGACGCGCCGCCACGCGCCAGTGGGGGCTCGACTGCGATAGGGGAATCGACGAAGTCCGCCGTCTTGCTGAAGCCGTCCACGCGCACGGATCGAAACTGATAGTGCAGATATGCCACGCCGGCGGCGCGCTTGAAACAGCCTTCGCCGAAAAGCGCGGCCTCTCGCCGAGCGGCCTGCCGCTGCCCGGCTGCGGCGTGGAAAGCACTGCGATGACGGCGGAGGATATGGAGCGCGTGCGCGGCGAATTCGCAGCCGCGGCGCTGCGCGCCAGAGAGGGAGGGGCCGACGGCGTTGAAATACACGGAGCCCACGGCTTCCTGCTCACGCAGTTCCTCTCTCCGCTCTTCAACAAAAGAACAGACGAATACGGCGGAAGCGCCGAAAACCGCGTGCGTTTCACGCGCGGAGTCTGCTCCGCCGTACGCGGAGCCGTCGGCGAAGACTTCCGCCTGTGGATAAAGATAAGCGCGACCGAAGGAGTAGAAGGCGGCTACGGATGGGACGACGGAAAGCTCGCGGCGCTTGCGGCCATCGAAGGCGGAGCCGACGGCGTAGAAATTTCGTCAGGCACGAGCTACTCTGGAGCCGTCCACGCGCCGAGCATGGTCGGCGTATCGGCGGGGGAGTCAGAAGCGCCCTTCGCGCCTTACGCGCGCGAGCTGCGCCGTCTCGCGCCGGAAGACGTCCTCGTCATACTGACCGGAGGCCTGCGTTCGCTCCCCGTCATCGGCGGCCTGCTTGACGACGGCTGCGCCGATATGTTCGGCATCAGCCGCCCGTTCATCGCCGAACCGGACCTTGTCAACCGCTGGGCCGAGGACGACGCGCGCCCGTCGGCCTGCGTATCCTGCAACGCCTGCCTCAAAACGGCGGCGCGCGGACAGGTGAACTGCCCCATCATGCGCGACAGGGAAGAGGGAGAGTGGGCGCCGCTCTAGGCCGGCATTCAGAGAATTCAAGCTTCACGGACGGAGGCACGCTTTGGCGCGGCCTCCGTTTTTTCGTCCGGCTCGCGCGGCTGGAGATTTGCCGCGCCACGGCGCGCGCGGCGGCGCTTGTCGGTGAACTGGCATAGATTAAACTAGACTTGTGTTGACAACAGTGAAAAAAGAAATTAAACTAAACTCAGGAAATTCTACATAAGTTTAGAAAGAGTACGCAGCAGAGAACAATTTAAGGAGTGTAGGTAGATGGACAGTACTCAGTTACAGAACCTTTTAATGGAAAAAGCGCATACAATGCCTAACAAGGCGCGCCGCGTCGCGGAGTATCTCCTCGCCAACATGAGAGAAGCCTCTTTCCGCTCGATAGGCGACATCGCCGACGAGCTCAAGGTTTCGAAGGCGCAGCTCGTGCGCGTCGCGCAGATGCTCGGCTTCTCGGGCTACGCGGAGCTCAAGGCCTGCCTTCAGAAAACCATACTTGAACAGATTAATCCCGCCGCGCTCCTCGCGCGCGCCGTCAGTTCAAACGACTCTTTCCCCGACAGCATCTTCAAGGCGGAGCACGCGAACCTCGACGACACGATGGCGCAGCTTGTGCCCGCCGACATAGACAAGTTCTGCGAAATGGTCAAGGGCGCGAACAACATCTATTGCATAGGCTGGGGCATCTCGTCGCTTGTAATGGAGCTGATGCAGATACGCCTCACCGTCATGGGCTGCCGCGCGCTGCTCTGCCGCCGCGGCGGGCTCTCGCTGTGGGAGCAGGTGCGCAGCGTCCGCGAGGGCGACGTCGTCATAGTCTGCGAGCTTCCGAGCTACGCGGTCGAGGTCACCGAGTCCGTCGAGATAGCGCACCGCAACGGCGCGCGCGTAATTTCCATGACGGACAGCGCCGCCGCTCCCGTATGCCGTTTCGCCGAACTTCAGATAAACGTCTCAGCGAACAGCCCGACCTTCGGCAGCAGCATCATCGGCCCCATCTTCCTCACGCACGTGCTCACGTCGTCGCTCGCCGTCTCGCTCGGCGCTGAGGCGAAAAAATCCTTCGACGAGCAGGCGCAGTTCCTCCACGACGAAAGGATCTTCCATCCGATCTTCGGGCTGAAATACTAAGCGCGCCGCAAAAAGCATGAAAAAAGCCGGAACGAGGCAGCCGTCCTCTCTCCGGCTTTTTCGTACGCGCGCTGCGGCTGCGCCTGGCTTGACGCCGCGCGCGTTAGTTTTGCCTGTTTCCCGTTACTCTTCGTCCGTTCCGCCAGTTTTGCGCTTCTTTAACTCTTCAAGCACCCACGCCGCCATTTTGCGCACCGGCTCAGCTTCGTCGGAGCAGGCTCGTTTTATCGCGGGAAGATATTCCGGCGAATAGTCGTTGAGCATCACGTTCAAAGCGTTCGTCTTATAGCGCCACGCTTTGTCTGCTGGGATGTACCAAAGGGCAGGCTGCACGACGTCTTTGAGCGAATCGTAATCAGCTTCGACTATCTCCGTAAGAGGCAGATACTTCGTAAGCTCCGAGAGCCCCGGAAATTCTTCGCCGCCTTTCCATGCGCCGCGGTTGAAAGGGCATACGTCCTGGCAAACGTCGCAGCCGTAGGCCCAACGCCCCATCTTCTTGCGCAGCGGCTCCGTGGCAAGGTCCCAGCCGCCCCACGTCGTAAGCGCGGAGACGCAGGCGGCGGGGTTCATCGTGTACGGAGCGGAGAGCGCGCCGGTCGGGCATGCCTTGACGCACAGCGAGCAGCCGTCTGGGCATGGGCTGACGCGGCAGCTTTCTATATATTCAAGCGGCTCGCCTATGAGGAACGCTTCAAGATGGTTCCACGAGCCGCGCTCCGTGTAGAAAAAATTATTTTTCCGTATGATTCCGATTCCGGCCTTCATCGCTGCCCAGCGCAGAGCCGTGAGGCCGAAATCGCGGCTCGACGCATAGCGTATCCCGCTCCGTTCAAGATACTCGTCGAAAAGCTCTCCTGCTTTCCAGCATCCGCTCGCTGCGTTGCGTCTGCCGTCGGTGAGGTAGGCCTTGGCGTAATGCTTTTCTATCCCCTCTGGAATGTCGTATTTTCCGTACCAGAACGAGCAGATGACTATCGACTTGACCCACGGGTACTGCGCGCGCGGGTCGGCGAATGGACGAAATTTGTCGTAGAACTCCTTCGTCTCTGGCAGACGCTCCTCTCTCTCATCTAAACTGTCCGCGTATCCGGCCATCTGCTCAACAGGAATTATCCCGCATTTGTC
>DVKA01000123.1 GCA_018716365.1 Candidatus Caccocola faecipullorum | reverse complement strand
CGCGCCGCGCGAGTTTTTATGTTTTACGAAAGGTTTGAAATTTTAATCCGCCGCGGCAAAGCCGTGCGCCAATGCGCCGCGCGCGGCCGCGGCGAGGCGTTAGAACAGCTTCGAGATGCCGCGCACCTGCGAGATGTGTTCGAGCACTTCGCTGATGTGATGGTGGAGAACCAGCTGCGCCTTTTCGAGCTCCCTGGCCGCAATGAGGCGCACGAGCTCGTGGTGCTCCTCGCAGCCGCGGAACATATAATTTTTCTCGGCTACGAAGTACATTATGCGCTGGAGCTTTTCAAGCGTGTCTTTCAGCTGTCTGACGAGTATCCTGTTGCCCGTCATCTCCGCAAGGTAAAAGTGGAAGGCGTTGTTGGAGGTCACCTCTTTAGAGAAGTGCGGTTCGTCCTCTGTGTAATAGCGATCCTGCTCCGCGAGTTCGTCAAGGCGCGCAAGCTGTTCTTTCGTCGCGTGCTTGACGGCGTAGACGAGGTTCGCGTTCTCCAGGATGTAGCGGTACTGGTGCATGTCGCGCATGTCAGTCAGCGAAACTTCCGTGACCATGTAGCCCTTGCGCGGGAAGACGCTCACAAGTTCGTCGCGTACGAGCATCGACAGCGCCTCGCGTATCGGCGTCTTGCTCGTCTTGTATATCTCCGCAAGCTCGCTTTCCGTCAGTGTCGTCCGCGGCTTGAGCCGCAGCCACAGAATGTCCTGCTTTAAAGATATGTATATGTCGTTCACCAAACTGCTGTTGTCCGCGCGCATCCGTTCATCTCCAATGCTTTTATAATACACAATAAATTTTTAATTGAACAGCGCGAAGCTGCGCGATTTTTGCCGCGGGCGCGTGAAAAAGCCTCCGGCTGAGGGAGGCCGGAGGCTTTGCGGAGATTTGATGAAATTTCGCGGAGGTCAGATTTTTTCGACTTTCACCTGAATTGATTTCAGCACGGGGAAGCCGGAGATCGGGTCCGAGACGTCGTCGTATGTTATTTCGTTGACGTTTTCGTCGACGAATCCGTGCGTGTGCTGCATCGAGCCTTTGAATATCTCCTTTGGGTGCATTATCTGCGCCGTCGTTTCGAAGCTGCCTATTCGAGAGGTCACGCGGACTTTATCGCCGTCTTTGATCCCGAGCGCCGCAGCGTCGTCAGGGTGCATTTCAAGGCGTCCGTGCGGCTCCGCCTTGTAGAGCTGCGGAATGTTGCGGTATCTCCCGTGGAAATATTTCTGCTTGCGCGCGCCGGTCGATAAGAGTATCGGATATTCGGGGTCCGGGTCCGCAAGCTGGTGCGGAGCGTGATATTTGGGAATTCCGTCGATTCCCGGGATTTTTTTAGCTTCGAGGTGCGCGCTGTAAAATTCTACCTTGCCGGTCGGCGTGTCGAAAAAGCGCGTCTCTCCAGCCGCAAGCTTCGCCTCGTGTTTTTCGTACGGATTTTCCCCGAAAATGAAGCCGCCCGGCGCGGTGTGAAGGTCGGCGGTCGTGTAGCCCGTCGGCTTGAGCAGCCACTCGTTCAGCTCGTGGTCGTCCTTCCAGGGGAAGTATTCGCCAGCGCCCATGCGCTCGGCCAGCCCTTTCATGAATTCATATTCGGTCTGTAATCCGTAGTCGAGATATTTCCCAGTTATGAAGGCCGCGCGCAGCGAGCCGTTAAAGAACATTTCCTCGCGTTCGAGATACGACGCCGCCGGTATTATGTAGTCGGCCATCGCAGCCGTTTCGGTAATGAAGAGGTCCTTGACTGCGAACAGTTCGAGGCTGGAAAGCGCCTTTCTCACCTTCGCCGAATTCGCGTTTGTAAGTACAGGATTTGCCGCGGTCATGACGAGTCCTTTAAACGGATAGGGCTTTCCGCTGATTATCTGGTCCATCAGCATTCCCGTATGGCATTCCTGGCGCATTTCGTAAAGTACAGGGAATTTCTTCGCTCCGATAGGATCGAGCTCCATAAGCGGCTTCTCTTTATAGAGCGTCAGTTCAGGCAGGCCGAAGCCCATCGGTATCCTCATGCCGCCCTTTCTGTCGGTCGCACCTGCGAGAGCGTCTATCATCGTAATCGTCCTGATGTTGTTGACGCCGTTGACGTGATGCTCAAGGCCGCAGCCGGCCCAGCTTGCAATCCGCGGCCTGGCCGCCGCTATTTCGTCGGCGACGCGCATTATTGTTTCTCTGGGGACGCTCGTGATTTCCGTCACTCTCTCGGGCGTGAATTCCCGCGCATATTCGACGACCTTGTCGTATCCTACCGTAAAGTTGTCTATGAAATGGTGGTCGACGATGTCGCGGCGAATCATTTCGTTGATTATCCCCCACGCGAGCGCGCCGTCAGTGCCCGGGCGTATCTGCACATAGATGTCGGCCTGACGCGCAATTTCCGTATACCGCGTGTCGACCACCATAAGCTTCGCGCCGCGCTCTCGTCCTTCGTTTATCGCCTGCATCCAGTGCGAGTGCGAGATTGGCGCGTTCGTGCCCCAGTTGATAATCAGCCCCGCGTGCGGATAGTCGGCGAGGGGCCAGCATCCGTAGACGAGGTAGAATGCGATGTGGCGCGAGGCGTAGCACTGAGTGTCGTTTGAAAAATAGTTAGGCGTTCCTACCGCATGGGCGAAGCGCCGCGCGAGATGTTCCTGCTGCGCGAAGTCGATTCCTTCGCCTTTCCAGATGCCGATGGCGTTAGGGCCGTATTTCTTCTGAATTTCGAGCAGTTTCGCTGCGATTTCGTCCATCGCCTGTTCAAGCGGTATTTCTCGGAAATTTCCCGCGCCGTCGCGCTTGAGCGGCTTGTACAACCTGTCCGGCCTGTTGAGCCACGTCACAGCCGAGCTGCCTTTTATACAGGTTCTCCCTTTATTGCAGATATGGTTGGGGTCGCCCTCTATTTCGACGACTTTGTTGTCCTCTATATGCGCTATAATTCCGCAAAGCGTCCCGCACATGCGGCATGTAGTCGCAAAACTTTTTCTATCTGACATCTTCGCCGTCGCCTCCGTTTGTGCTGCATCTGTGCTTCATCCGCTCCGCAAGCTGGATGTCGACGCGCTTTCTTACGCGCGCGGAGTAATCTTCGATTTCTTCGTAATTCAGCGCCGCGGCTATACAGTGTCCGACGCATTTCGGCTTTCCTCCGCAGAGGTCGCACTTGCGGCTGACCTGGAGCTTTACGTCGAAATGGATATTTCCATAAGGACAGGCGAGGCTGCACATCTTGCACCCCGCGCACCTTTCCTGCTGTATCACAACTGCGTTAGTGACGGGGTCGCGGACTATCGCTCCAGCAGGACAGACCGCCATGCACCACGGTTCCTCGCAGTGGAGGCAGGTCATCGGAATGACCGCGTGTTCTTCGATGTAATGGTTCACGCGAATCATGGAGGCCTTGCGCTCACACGTCTCTTTGGAGTTGGCGAATGCGCATGCAAGCTCGCAGTTGCGGCAGCCGACGCACTTTGAAGTATCCATAGTTATTATTTTCATGGCTGACCCTCTTTATCCGTTGTCTATTTTTCAAAAAGCCTGACGTTCAGGAAAGCGTCGAGCTTAGCTGGAGCGCAGTTCGCAGCCAGCCTGCGGCGTATGATTGGGCGAAGCTTCCCGAATGTCGCGACCGCCTCCGGAGTCCCGACGAGACATATCCCGACGATTAGGCCGTCCTTATAGCAGAGCTTGCAGTAGCCGTATCCGGCTTCCGCGTCGTAGGTAAATGCGTCGTCTATATCCTTTGAATTGAACTTCCCCATCGATGCGACCGTGACGCCGAACATCTGCGTGACGTTCATGTTGAGGCTGCCGCCGTATTCTACATTTCTGCCGGCCATGTTCGCTCCGGCGACGCCGCCCATCTCCATCGCCGTAGGCCACAGAGCGTGCGTCACGTGTTCGTCGCCGAAGGCCGACGGTCCGGCGGCGGCGTCTCCGGCTGCGTAGACGTTTGCGACGTTCGTACGCATATGTCTGTCTACCGGGATCGTCCGCCCGTATTCTACGCCGCTTCCTTCCAGAAACCTGATGTTGGCTCCGACGCCCGCGCCTACGACGATGAAGTCGGCGCGCAGCGGAGGCTTGTCTTTGAGTTTTATGGTGAATCCTTCGTCTTCTTTGATAATTTCTTCCGTAATCGTAGAAGTATGCACGTCTACGCCGTATTCGTTCATTTTCTGCGCCATTATCGCGCTCGCCTTCTCGTCGAGAACCAGCGGCATAAGGCGGTCCGCTATCTCGACCAGCGAGACGTCAAGTTCCAGAGTGCGCGCGGCCCATGCGGCCTGGAGCGATACAAAGCCGGAGCCGATAATCAGAACTTTCCGCCCTTTTCTGAACTCCTTAATGAGCGCGTCGAGGTCGCTGCGCGTCCACAGGTGGTATATACCCGGCTGCGTTATGCCCTTTACGGGAGGCCACAGCGCGCTCGAACCGCTCGCTATAAGAATGTTGTCGTAAGCGAGCTTCTCCCCTCCGGCAAGAGAAAGCGTGTTCGCCACGGCGTCGAGCGAAACGGCTTCCCCTTCGATATATTCGACGCCGAGTTTTCCGAATTCCTTCGCAAACGGCAGGAACAGCTTGTCGTAAGAAAGCTTGCCTCTCAATACATAAGGGAGGAGAACTCTCGAATAGGCCTCGCCGCCCTCTTTAGAGACGACGGTAATCTGACTTGCCTTGTCGTATTTTCTAAACGCTTTTACCGCGGCCAGCCCCGCGGCGCCGTTTCCAATGACGACAGCTTTCAATTGTATCGCTCCTCGTTCAACAAATGGCAGAAACACAGGTCAAACAAAACCTTTGATACTCTGCATTATAGAGCAGCGT
>DVKA01000122.1 GCA_018716365.1 Candidatus Caccocola faecipullorum | reverse complement strand
AGGTTTACGTCCCTGTTCTCCATCTTCGCGCAGTTCTCCCTTCGCCTATACGGCGGGAAATATCAAGCTCCACAGATTTTCGCAGATCGCGTTTCCGCGCCCGCGCAAATCTCCCGCCTTTTTCTGTTTTTTCCCATTTATCCCGTTCAATCTCAGGAGCGACGAGACTAGCGCTTCATGTCCGTCGTTCTCCGTCCATATCATTCCTTCGTTTTCACCAGCAAACGCGAGCGCGTTGTGAAACTGGTGGTTGTCCGCCGCCTGCATCCACGGCACTACGAGCGCGGGCAGGCCGAGCACCGCGGCTTCCGTCAGCGTCGAGCCTCCGGCGCGCAGCACCAGCATATCCGCGAGACCGTAAAGCTGCGCCGCATCCCAAATCTTGGGCAGCAGCCATACGTTCTGCGACGGGCGTTCTATCTTATCCGCTACCGCGGCGAATACGAAGGTCCAGCTTTTGAAAGGTTCTTCCTCCGCCGCTTTGCAGAGTTCGTCCTTCACGGCGCGGCTGCCGAGCGAGCCGGTCATCACCACTGCGACAGGGCCCTCTGGAACGCCGCCTTCCAGCCCAAGATTTTTCCACGCTTCGCCGCGCGCGGGAAGCGCAAAATCGCGCACGGGGACGCCGGTACGTATGAATTTCTTTTTCGACAGCGGCTCGCATTCGCTCCAGCCGCTGTATATCTCCATCCCAATCTTCGACGCGATGCGCGTCACTTTCCCTGCGCGCGCGTTCTGCTCGTGCAGCGCGCAGCGCACGCCGGCGCGGCGGCAGGCCATTATGACCGGCAGCGAAAGATAGCCGCCGAATACGAGCGCCGCGTCAGGCGCGAAATCCTTCACCAGCGCCGACGCCCTGCCGTACGAGGCGAAGAGCGCGCGCAGCCGCGCCGACTTCTGCGCGAAGCCGCGCCCCGCTAGCGGCGAGCCGTCGACGGGCAGCACCTCCGGCTTCGCCTGCGCCGCCGCGTAAATCTCGCGTTCGAGCGGACGCGAGCCGCAGACGTAACGCACTTCGCATTCGGGATGATTTTTATTTATCCACGCGCCGAAGGAGAGCGCTGGCCATATATGGCCGCCGGTGCCCCCTGCGGCGAGAATTATCTTTTTAGGCCGCGATTCGGCGGTCATCGTCCTCATCCTCCAGATAACTGTCCTTTTCGAGCCGCAGTATCAGCCCGACTCGCGCCCACATCGTGACCAGCGACGTCCCGCCGTAGCTGATGAACGGCAGCGCCATTCCGGTCAGAGGTATCATCTTCGTGACTCCCGCGACGTTTATGACCAGCGGCAGCAAAATCGTCAGAGATATGCCCCACGTGAGCGAGGCCTTGAAATCGTCGCGCGTGCGGAAATATGTCGCGCGCGCCTGAAGCATCCAGAAGCCGAAGAGCGCGAGCACGCAGGCCGTGCCGACGAAGCCGAGCTCCTCGCCTATCGCCGCGAATATAAAGTCCGTATAGGCGGCCGGGAGATAGTTCAGCTTCTGAAATCCGTGTCCGAGCCCAGCGCCCCACGCGCCGCCGTTCGCAAAAGCTATTAGCCCCTGAATAGCCTGAAATCCCCTGTTGAGCGGGTCTTCCCACGGGTCGAGGAAGGCGAAGACGCGTCTCATGCGGTAAGGCTCCAGCCATATAAGCAGCGGAAAAATTATGCCGCCGACGAAGCCGCCTGCAAAAAGAGGATAGCGCCAGCCTATCCGCTCGACGTACATACCCATGACGACGGTGAAGACGAGTATCGTGGTGCCGAGGTCGGGCTGCATCAGCAGAGGCAGGGAGGCGAATGTTACGAGAAATAGAATCCTTCCGAAGGTTTTCAGCGGGTCGCGGTCGCCGTCGCGCGACAGCAGTTTTGCAACGTGCAGCGCGAGCGAGAGCGCAAGCAGCTCGCCCGGCTGCAAAGATACGCCGAGGCCCGGAAGCCTTATCCAGCGGCTCGCGCCGCCCACCGTGTCCCCTATTCCCGGGACGAGCGGCAGCCACGAGAGCAGCCACATGAGTATCAGCAAAGGCGCGGAAAAACGTTTCCATATGCGCACGGGCACGGAGTAGACGAAGAACATGCCGCACATCGCAATGACGAGCCAGCGCAGCTGGCGCAGCCCCGTCTGGAACGGCGTGCCGGTCAGCACGAAGGAGTTCGGGCTCGTCGTCGACGTGATCATGAGGATGCCGATGCCGCTCAGTATAAGCGGTATCACCCAGATGAAGGGGTTAGCCCTGTATCTGTTCTCGATAGGCTCCTCCGGCCCGCGCGGCGTCATATTAGCCTTCCGCTTTGATTATCTCTTCCGCGACGCGGCAGAAATCTTCGCCGCGCGCCTTGTAGCTCGGGTACATATCCCAGCTTGTGCAGGCCGGCGAAAGCAGAACCGTGTCGCCCTCCTGCGCGAGCTTCCACGCTGCCCGCACCGCTTCGTCCATATCTTTGACGAGGCTGTAATTTTCAAAGCCGGCGGCCGCGAGAGCCGAAGCGATTTTTTCCTTTTCCGTGCCGAGTATGACCGCGGCGCGCGCGTTCTGCTTCACGGCTTCCGCAAGGGGCGCATACTCCTCGCCCTTGCCCTGTCCGCCGAGTATCATTACCTTCGTGCCGGGAAGCGAAGTCATAGCGGTTATCGAGGCCGCGACGTTCGTCCCCTTCGAGTCGTCTACGAAGGTCACGCCGCGCAGCTTTCCGGCGAAGGCGCAGCGGTGCTTCGGCGGCACATAGGAGCCCATCAGCTCCGGCGTTATCTCGGGCGTGTTGAATATCGCAAGCGCGCCAGCCGCCATGGCCGCGTTCTCAAGGTTGTGCCTGCCGAGCAGCTTCACGTCGCCGAAGAGGAAGAGCCTGTGCTTCATGCGGCAGCCGCCGCCGTTTATCCACGCGGCTCCGACCTGCTCGTCGAGGTAAATACCCTGCGCGTGCGGGTCGTCCTCATGCCACGCGAGCGGGAAGCGCTCTACGCCCTCCTTGATGTGCAGCAGTTCTTCGTCGCGCTTCTGGTAAATCGCCGCGCCGCCGGGCGCGAGGCAGTTTATGAGGTTGGCCTTCGAGGCCACGTAGTTTTCGTATGAGCCGTGCCAGTCTATATGGTCTGGGGCGAGGTTTGTAACTACCGCAAGGTCGCACATGAATTCGCGCGCCCAGTAAAGCTGGAAGCTTGAGAGTTCCAGTACAATGAAGTCGTAGTCGCGTCCCGCCGCGTGCGCGACGGCGTTGCCGATGTT
The DNA here is from genome assembly GCA_018716365.1 of Candidatus Caccocola faecipullorum. Taxonomy (GTDB): domain Bacteria; phylum Synergistota; class Synergistia; order Synergistales; family Synergistaceae; genus Caccocola; species Caccocola faecipullorum. The sequence goes on along the minus strand of DVKA01000122.1, from coordinate 15,335 downwards.
TCCGCCCGTCATGACGGAATATCCGAGCTTTTCAAGGAAGTACCCTATCATCGAGGTCGTCGTGGTCTTTCCGTTGCTTCCAGTCACGCCGATGACGATGCCCGAAAGGTAGGGATTTACGAAATCCAGCTCGCCCGTCACCCTCATGCCGCGTTTTAAGGCTTCCGCCATAATCGGCGCCTTCGGCGAAATTCCCGAGCTGACGACCACCTCGTCCGCTTCGAGCGCGCGCTCCGTGTTGCCGCCGCACTCGTAATCTATTCCGGCGCTTTCGAAGAGCTTCTTCGTCTCTTCTGGCAGCTCCTTCGCCTCGGAGACGAATACCTTCGCGCCGAGCTTCGCCGCGAGTTCCGCGAGAGCGCGTCCGCTCACGCCCGCTCCGACGACCGTTATTCTCTTGCCCTGAATCTGCGATTCCTCATACATCTGACATCACCAGCAGCTTTCTTTATTCAAAACACCAATTTGTAATGATAGCTCAAATCAATAGGCGAATACAATATAGGCCATGCACAAAATTACGACGCCTATCAGATGGATTATCCAGAAGCGCGTAACTATCTGCGTCTCCTTCCAGCCCGACATCTCGAAATGATGGTGAATCGGGCTCATCTTGAAGACCTTTCTGTGGAATTTACGTATCGCAACGATCTGTATAGCGACGGAGCAAATTTCTACTCCGAAGAAGAAGCAGACGGGAATGATATAAAAGACCGCGCCGGAGCAGATGCAGAGCGAGAGCATGAGCCCAGCGAGGAAGTGCGCACCGACGTCGCCCATGAAGACGGAAGCGGGGTTGCAGTTGTGCCAGAGGAAGCCGAGGCAGAGCGCTATCGCCATAAGGTTGTACAGCACCGCCAGCGTGCTCACACCGGCGACGAAAGCCGTCAGCGGCAGAAGCGCGACGAAGGTGATGAACGAGCAGCCCGCGGCAAGGCCGTCGAGGCCGTCGGTCACGTTGACCGCGTTCTGGAGGCCGACGCCTATGAAGGTCACGACCGCGACGAATACGACGAACGAGCGCATCACGCCTATATCGGCGTAGCCTAAATAGAAGTACATCCACACGGCCCACGGCAGCGTTACGAGTATCTGGAGCGCGAGCTTCTGCTTGCTCGTGAAGCCGTCGCTCGAATGGCGACGGTATTTCAGCCATTCGTCGGCGAAGCCGACCGCGCCCGCGATAATCGGATAAGAAAGTATCGCCGCGGAACTCTCCAGCATCGCCCAGAATTTCCACCAGTCAAAAATACTGTCTTCCCTCGGAATGAATAAGAACGCGCCGCTTTGCCACAGCCACAGCATAATCACTGGCACGCAGAGCAGCGCGACGGCGGCGAAGACGACTCCGCCCATCGTCGGCGTGCCGAGCTTCGTCTTCTCGTGCCACGCGGGGCCGTAGAGCTTCGTCACCTGCTCTATCTTCTCCTTGTGCATCACCTTTATCCACCAGTTCTGGAGGAATATCTCGGCGAAAAAGACGAAGAACAGAAAAAATATGACGAAAATCATCTTTATTCCCCCGTCAGAGCCGCGACCGCTTTTTTAAGGCCGTAGGAGTTCGAGCCTTTGACGAGGATGAGGCCACCCTTCGCGCTTTCTTCCAGCGCGCGAGAGACGAGCTCGTCTAGCGAAGCGCAGAGCATAAAGTTGTCCGCGAGCGGCGCTCCGCATTCCTTCCACTCGTCTCCGAGCAGCAGGACGGAGTCGAAACCGGCGGCGGCTTCGAGAATCTCGCGGTGCCACTCGGGCGCGCTCCCGCCGAGTTCGCGCATTCCTCCAAGCGCTGCGCATCTGCGCAGGCCGAGGCTCTCCGCCGCCGCGCGCGCGTTGCGTATCGCGGCGCGCATCGATGCGGGGTTCGCGTTGTAGGCCTCGTCGATGACCCAGACGCCACGCGCCGTGCGGCGGCAGAGGCCGCGCCCGCCAAGCTGCGCCATCGAGGCGAAGCCGCGCGCCGTCTCCTGCGCGCTCACGCCGCAGCTCTCCGCCGCGGCGAGGGCGAAGCACATATTATATGCGTGCTGCTCGCCGAAGAGCGGCGCGGAAAGCATTATTTCCCGCTCCGCCTCGTGGCAGCGGACGGAGGTCGAAGGGCCGCCTTCGCTCAATGTCACGCGGCATTCTTCAATCAAAATCCCAGCGCCGGCTTCGCGCCCGACGCCGATTTTTGTAATGTTATCATAATTATGAGACATAGCTTCGCGCAGCAGCGCGTTGTCGCAGTTGAAGATGATTTTCTTAAGCTTCGCGCTTCCGCATATTTCGAGCTTCGCACGCAGAACTCCCTCGACGCTGCCGAAGCCCTCAAGATGCGCGGGCGCTATCTCGGTTATTATCACGGTCTCCGGCGGGAAATATTTCACCATCTCGGCTATCTCGCCGAAGTGGTTCGTACCGAGCTCGAGGACTAGCGCCTCCGTATCCTCCGCCATCGAGAGCACTGTCAGCGCGCAGCCTATGATTGTGTTGAAGCTGCGCACGGCGCTGTGAACCTTGTACCGCTGGGCCAACGCCGCGGCGGTCAGCTCGCGCGTAGTCGTTTTGCCTACGCTTCCGGTTATCGCGATAGTCTTCGGCGCGACGCGGCGCAGGTACTCCGAGGCGGCGAGTGCCAGCGCCTCCTCCGTGCGGCGCTCCGTCACTATGAACGAAACGCCGGGGAAATCCGCGGGGCTGATTCCCGCGCTTTTAAGCCCTTCGCGCTCCGCGAGGACGACGCGCGCGCCCTGTTCAGCCGCCTGCTTTATGTAGAGATGTCCGTCGGTCTTCGCCCCGCGTATAGCGGCGAAGCCGTCGCCCCCGCGCACCTCGCGGCTGTCGCATCTCCACGCGCGCGCGGCCTCCGCCTCCGGCCCGTATGATATTCCGCCGCAGGCCGCGGCTGCGTCGGAGACCGTGAAAGCCATTACAGTATCTTCCTTCCGCGCAGCGCGCACCAGTCGCCGACGACTTCCTTATCGACGAGGTGAATCGGCCCGTCCTTGAGTATCTGCTTGGTTTCAGGGCCGCGCCCCGCGATTACGACGACGTCGTCTTCGCCTATCATGTCGAGCCCTTCATATATCGCCTCGCGGCGGTCCGGCGTGACGCTGTACGGCGTGTCGTGCTTCTGCACGCCGGGCAGTATTTCTGAAATTATCGCCATCGGCTCCTCAGTGCGCGGGTTGTCCGACGTGACGATTACATAGTCGGCGAGGCGCGAGGCTATCTCGCCCATTATCGGGCGTTTCGTCCTGTCGCGGTCTCCGCCCGCGCCGAATACGGCGATGAGCCTGCCTCTGCATATCGGCCTCACTGCGGTCAACACCTTCTCCAGCCCGTCCGAGGTGTGGGCGAAGTCTATTACGCAGGTGCCGCCGCCCTCGATTTTATAGCGTTCAAGCCGTCCCGGAACCTGCGGCATATGCGCGAGCGCGTCTAGCGCGCAGTTCGCAGATACGCCGACGGACCAGGCGAGCGAAAGCGCCTGAAGCGCGTTCAGCACGTTGTAGCCGCCGAGCAGCGGCAGCTTCAGCGCCTTCGGGCCGCCCGCGCCGGGCATCTTTATCTCGATGTCGAGGCCGTCGAGCGAGAAATTTTTTATCGAGGCGAAGAAGTCTGCGCTCTCGTCGAGCATCGCGTAGGTTATAGCGCGCTTGCCGAGGCAGTCGCGCAGCCTGCGCCCATACTCGTCGTCGACGTTGACGCAAGCCTGCCAGTTGTTTCTCATATATTTATCGAAAAGTATTTTTTTCGCGTTGAAGTAATTTTCCATAGTTTTATGGAAGTCGAGGTGGTCTATCGTGAGGTTCGTGAAGCCGGCCCTGTCGTAGGCCGTCCCGCTGACGCGCCCCTGCACGAGCGAATGCGACGAGACTTCCATGACGCAGGCCTTGCAGCCGTTCTTCACCATGCGCGCGAAAAGGTTCTGCAGATCCGCGCCCTCGGGCGTCGTGTGCTCGGCCTCCTCTATGACGGCGCCGTCGTCGTAGACGACCGTCCCCGCGAGCCCCGTTTTTATGCCGCAGTGGTTCAGTATCGCCTGCGTCATGAAGGCCGAGGTCGTCTTTCCGTTCGTTCCGGTAACCGCTATCATCGTCATCCTGCGCGAAGGCTCGTCGTGTATCAGCGAACAGACGTAGCCCATAGCTGAGCGCACGTCCGGCGTTATAATCTGCGGAACTGGCGCGGCGCTCTCGCGTTCGCAGAGCACCGCCGGCGCGCCCTTCGCTACGGCCTGTTCTATAAAATTGTAGCCGTCGGCGTGGTCGCCTTTCGCCGCCGCGAACATAAGCCCCGGCGCGGCTTTGCGGCTGTCGCAGACCATTCCTTCAAGCTCCACGGAATCTATGTCGCAGCCCTCCGGTATATGGACGTGTTTTTCGAGCGGGCTTTTATCCAAAACGTGAACAAGCTTCCTGAAATTCATGACCGGCATCTCCTTTTTGCGTTTTCAGTTCATATCGCAGTTCAGTCTGACAACTGCACGACGTCTTCCACTATATTCTTAAATACAGGAGCGGCTATCTGCCCTCCGTAATATTGCTTGCCTTTCGGCTCGCCTATGCTTATCAGCATGACGTAGCGCGGCTTCTCAGCCGGCCAGAAGCCGACGAACGAAGCGACGTACTGTCCTTTCGTGTACTTTCCAGACTGCGCTATCTGCGCCGTCCCAGTCTTGCCCGCAATCTCAGTTTTATCCGTATTTGCAAGGCGTCCGCCGCCCTCGGCGACGACGCGGCGCATCGCGCCTCTTATGAAGTCCGACGTTTCTTTGGAAATCACCTGATAGCGCACGCGGCGTTCTCCTTTATGTATCAGTTTGCCAGTGCTGTCGCGCACCTCCGCGACGACGTAGGGTTTCAGAAGTTTGCCGCCGTTCGCAATGCTCGCGATCGCCATCACCTGCTGTATCGGCGTCACGGCGATTCCCTGCCCGATGAATATGTTGGCGGGCACCGTGCCGAGCCACTCTTCCGGCTCCTTTATGAGCCCCGCCTCTTCGCCGGCCATCTCGACTTCGCTCTTCTCTCCGAAGCCGAACTGCCGCAGCATACCGTATGCCTGATACTTCGGCACGTTCATCGACATCAGCGACATCCCTATATTGCACGAGTTCATAAGCACCTGTTCGAGATTCTGCACGCCGTGCGCGCGCTTGTTGACGTCGCTCATGGTTTTGTCGAAGAGCTTCATCGTGCCCTTGCATTTATATGTCGTAGAACGCGACGTAGCGCTCGTTTCGAGCGCTATCGACATGGTGATTGGCTTGAATATGGAGCCCGGCTCGAACACGCGGCCCAGCGCGTTGTTGCGCACCGCGTCCGTATTCGACAGATTTTTCCTGTCGTTGGGGTTGAGCGTCGGATAGCTGGCAAGCGCGACTATTTCACCGCTGTACGGGTCTACGCATACGCCAGCAGCCCATCCCGCGTTCACGGCCTTAGCGCCGTCGCTGAGACGCCATTCGAGTATCTGCTGGATTCTTGAATCAATTGTGAGCTTTATGGAGCCCGCCGTGTCCTTGACGATGCCCGACTTGCCGCCCATTATGTCCATCGTCTTGCCCTTCGAGTCGCGCGTCAGGAAGCGCGTGCGCGGCGGCGAATAAAGTATATGGTTCCAGGCAAGTTCGATGCCCGCCTGTCCGTACTCGTCTATGTCGCAGAAGCCGAGAACGTGAAAGGCGAGCGATTCGTGCGGGTAGATGCGCTGTTTTTCGGAAAGCGTGTAAAGCCCCGGAATCTTTTTAGCTTCGAGCGGGTCGGCCTTCTCTTTCGGGAGGTTGCGCCCGACCCAGTGGAACCGCCCGGGAAGCTGGCGTGAGAATTTTTTTACCGTCTCTTTGCTGAATGTGGGCGCGAGCTTGTCCGCGCTCGCGGGGTCCCAGTATTTGGGGTCGATGAAGAAGCTCGTCGTCGGCACGGAAATAGCGAGCGGGATGCCGTTTCTGTCCTCGATGCGCCCGCGCGAGGCGCTGACCGCGACGTTGGCCCAGTACTGTTTCTGCGACTGCTGGACTATACGGCGGTCGGGCCAGAGCTGGACCTTCGCCGTCCCCGCGGCGAGCACGCACAGCACCGCGACGACGGCGAACCATATCGAATGTGGACGTCTCGGCCCGTCATCCTGCGGACGCTTAATCCTTGGCATGCGCCCTGTTCACAAACGGATTCAGGTTTTCGATAAAGCCGCCCTTCGCGTCAGCGGCCGGCGCGAGCCCCGCGTTCGCCATCATGACGGCCCTGTGTTCTATCTTTACGACCTTAATGTCGTCGGCGTTGTTCATTCCGAGATTTGTACGCGCGTAGCTGTATATCCTCGCGGGAGAAAGAAGCTGCGCGTAACGGCGCGAGAGCGCGAGATTCTCCTCGCGGCAGGCCTCTATGCGGCCGGAGGTCTCCGAGATACGGTGTTCGAGATAAAGTCCGTAGAGGCGCAGCGTGCCGAGAGCCGCCGCGCATAAAAAGACGCAGAGAAAGCTCAGTACGAACAGAGAAGAATGTCTGTTGCTCTCGCATTCGTGTTTATGCCCATTCCGGCGCATCGCAGCTTCCCTCCTCTTCTTCAGTTTCTTCCTCGTATTTCTGGAATATCCTCATCTTCGCGCTCCGCGACTTGTGGTTCAGCTCCGCCTCCTCTTCCGTCGGGAGAAGCGGCTTCCGCGGATTAGGCTCGCCCTTGCCCTCTTCCTTCCATTTTCGGAACCGGTGCTTCACCATCCGGTCTTCGAGCGAATGATACGAGATTACTATAATCTTCCCACCCGGATTCAGTATCGATAGAGCGCCGTCGAGCGCCTCGTCGAGCGCGCCCATCTCGTCGTTCACCGCTATCCGCAGCGCCTGGAAGACGCGCCGCGCGGGGTGTCCGCCCATCTTGCGCTGCACGGGCGCGGGAAGTATTTTTCTGATAAGTTCCACGAGCTCCGCCGTCGTCGTCAGAGTTCCGCCGTGCTCACGGTTGCGGACGATTCCCTTCGCTATCTGAAATGCATAGCGTTCTTCGCCGTAGTCTCTGAATATGGCGGTCAGCTCCGCGACGTCCGCTTCGGCGAGAATATCCGCCGCCGTCCGTCCTTCCGCTTCGGCATCAGCGTTCATCCTCATGTCGAGCGGGCCGTCGTTCTGGAACGAAAATCCGCGCTCCGCCTCAGTTAGCTGTAAATTGGAAACTCCGAGGTCAAAGAGCACGGCGTCCGCTCCGGCGAAATCCGGCTCGTCCGCAAGCTCAGCCATGCGGCGGAAATTATCGGCTACAATCGTCCATCTTCCCGCGAAGGGGGCGAGACGTTCAGCCGCTATCGCGCGCGCTTCGGCGTCCTGGTCGAAGCCGTAGAGCTTCGCGGACGGAAACTCCTCAAGTACGCGCGAGCTGTGGCCCGCGAGGCCGAGCGTCGCGTCGACGAATATCTCCAGCTTCTCAAGCGAAGCGGCGGCGGCAAGAACTTCGTCAAGCATTACGGAAGTGTGCTCTTTCATATCTCTTCAAGCTCCTCCGCCATGTCGCTGAAATCTGCGAGAACTTCCGCGCGGTGCTCTTCCCACTTCGCCGTGTCCCAAATTTCAAGATGGTCCTCGGCTCCGATAAGGGTGACCTCTACGTCCGCTCCGGCGTAGTCGCGCAGTATCTGCGGTACGAGGATGCGTCCGGCCCCGTCGATCTCCTGCTCGGTAGCCATCGAGAGGAGGACGCGGCGGAAGTCGCGGGCTTTTTTCTTGAACGAGGAAAGGTCTTTCAGCTTTTCGAGAAGTTCTTCCCAGCGCGGGACCGGATAAAGGGCGATGCAGCGGTCTATTCCGATGGTGGCCACGACAGACGAGCCGAGTTCCCCGCGGAACTTGGCGGGCAGCACCGTTCTGCCCTTGCTGTCGATCTTGTGGTTGTAGCTTCCCACCAACATCTATAATACCCCCACTTTGTGCCACTTTATTCCACTACGCAACACATTAACCTCTAGCACACCAATCTGCAACGCTTAGGAATGTAAAGCGGTAATCATAATTAAGTCTATAGACCTATTATTTTTGTAGTCTGGATTTATTCAGTTACAGAGTGGATTTTTTGCGTTTTCGGATTTTATGATACCTGTTTGTATGCATACAAAGAATTGCAGACAGGCTTTTATTCTTTAAGCAGGCTCTTAAAAAGCTTAAAAACTTGAATATCGCACGTCTTTGCGCGCACGGATGTTTCCGGCATAAAACCATTTTCGTATTCGACTGCACGGAGGCAGCAAAAAGCGCGGCCTATCCCGGCCGCGCTGGCATTGCTCTAAATAATCGGATTTAATTTGTATTTATAACGGCGGCGGGCTCATCACTGAATCTGACTGTTCATATCGCCGTGCCGGCCGTTAAAATTTCACGTCTTTAAGCCGTTCTATCTGCTCAAAACCGACTTTCCCGCCGGTGATGATGAAGCATACGTTGTCGTCATGCGCAAAAGAAATCAGCCCTTCAAGAACCGCGCCGATACCGATACAGGATGACGGCTCCGCCAGCAGTTTACCCTCCATCAGAAGCAGTTTCTGCCCCTTGAGGATATATTCGTCATTTACATCCAAGATGCCGTCGGCGTTCTGTTGGATAACGGGGAAACACAATTTGCCGGGCGTCTGAGAGACCAGAGCGTCGGCGATCGTCTTTTTTTGCGGAACTGTCGCAGGTTTGCCTGCTTTCAGACTTTCGGTGTAGCGTGGCAGCTCGGCAGGCTCTGCGCCGTACACTTTAGTGCCGGGGCTGACGGCTTTCACCGCGGCCGATACGCCGCTGAGGAGCCCGCCGCCGCTGAGCGGGACAAGAATATGCGTCAAACCGGCGCACTGTTCCATAATTTCAAGGCCGACGGTCCCCTGCCCCGCCATAACGTTAATGTCGTCAAAGGGAGGAACGAGCGTCATATGTTTCTGCTCAGACAGTTCCGCGGCTATCTTGAATCTCTCCGAAGTTTCGCACAGAACCACCTCGGCGCCGAGCTGGCGGATCGCCTCTACCTTCGCCTGCGGAGCCGTATTGGGCATGACTACGACGGCCTTCGTCCCAAGCATCTTCGCGGCGTAGGCTATTGCGCGCCCATGGTTCCCGGACGAGGCTGTCACCACTCCGCAGCTCAGTTCATCCCCGCTCAGCGCAAGCATACTGTTCATCGCGCCGCGAATCTTAAAAGCGCCCGTCACCTGCATACATTCGGGCTTTAGATAAACATGGCATCCGAGAAAAGAATCCAGATTATGCGCGCGTATAAGCGGCGTCTCAACGATATAGCTTCCGATCCTTTCCTGCGCCTGACGGATCATATCGACCTGAAAATCCATTGACAATCCCCCTTGCCTTTGCCCTGTTTTATTTTTTTATCTCATTTGAAGAAGGCTGCTCGCGTTTTTCCATCCCGTCGCTTTGCGGCTGCCGCGCAGCCTGTCTTACACTCGCGCCTATGTAATTGCTGACGGCGGGATATGCGAACCTGATTCCCGCGGCGTTGTAGCGCGCGCGGAGCTCTTCCCTGAATTTATAGCCGACCTTCCACTGGTAGCCCGGCGCTGTTTTTATGAGGCAGCGGAATTTTACGCCGTCGGATACGTAGTCCGTTATCCCGCTGAACGAGTAAGGCCCGTATATCTGCGGGTCGCCGCCTGCGACGGTCTCATCCGCGAGCGCGAGCATTATCTCTTTCGCCTTCGGGTAGTCGGCTTCATAGGGTATCGTCACGTATATGGCGGCGTACGACCAGTCTTTCGTGTAGTTGATGACTTCCTGTATCGTACTGTTCGGTATCATTATGAGGTTGCCTTCAAGGCTGCGCAGGCGAGTGAGGCGCAGTGTGAAGAGCTCGACAGTCCCTTCGTAGCTGCCTATACGCACCCAGTCGTTGACGTTGTACTGGTCCTCCACGACTATGAGCACGCCGTTGATTACGTCTTTTATGAGGCTCTGGGCCGCGAGCGATATGCCTAGTCCGGCGATTCCGATACCTGCGAGGACCGGGCGGATGTTGATACCGACGGAGGCGAGCAGAGCGAAGCACATCGCCATGCCGAGCGCTGCGCGCGCGAGCTGCGTCGTGAGCTGGCGCAGGGTCGCCATTCTGTATATGACCATGTCGCGCCGCGTCTCGTCCTTGCCGCGCATCGACTGTTTCGCGCGTTCTTCCGCGATACGGAAGAGATGGCGCAGCACCCGCTTTATGAAATTGTCCAGAAAGCACCAGAGAGCCAGCGTAAAGATGACGAGCACGATCGTCGCCATGTTTTTCAGAATAAATTCCGCGAGCGCTTCGCCGTTGGCGAGCGGCGTGCGCATCATGAGCTCCGTGAAAACCGACAATATTCCCGCCTCCATGTCTTCGCGTCGTTCTGCCGCATATTATACCAAAGCGCCGCGCGAAGGGCGGATGCGAAAAAGCCCGGCCGCTGAATGCAGCCGGGCTTTGCGTTTTAGAAATTTTCCGCGTTTCTCTACTTCTCCGTCACATCCTGAGAGACGGGCTCGGTTTCCTGCGGCGTTACGTCGCCGGAGACGGGGGCGGCGTTTTCCTCAGGAAGCTCAAGCTTTGGCTCTTCGGCAGGCGCGGCCGGGATTCCGGCAAGGTTCTCAAGGGCCTGTTCGTTTACCTCGACCTTCAGCTTTTCACGAAGAGCCTTGAGGTCTTCGTCGATATAGTACATCTGGAGGCGCTGGCCCACTTCGTTACGCGCTTCGTCGAAAGTCAGCTGTTTCGCGGGACGGCGTTCAAGTACTTCAAAGACGTGCCAGCCGAGATCGCTCTTGACTGGAGCAGAGAGAGATTTGAGCTGCGCCTTTTCTATCTCCGCGCCAAGCGGCTCCGGCATCATGCCCTTTTCGACCCAGCCGAGGTCTCCGCCGCGCGCGGCCGTCGTCGTGTCGCGGCTGAATTTCGCGGCGGTTTTTGCGAAGTCCTTGTTTTTGTAAATATCAAGTATCGCGTCGGTGGCCCCGCTCTCCGTATTGGTAAGGATGTGGCGCACATGCGCGCCCTCGGCCTGCACGAATTCGTCCTTATGCGAGTTGTAGTAGGCCTTCATCGCTTTTTCGCTAAGGTCCCACTGCTGGCTGCGCTCGTTGATGTAAGCCTCGACGAGCAGCTGTATTCTCTGCCATTTCAGCTTAAAGGCTATATCCTCGCGCTCCGTCAGCCCGTCGAGACGCGCACCTTCGGCGAAGAGCATCGTGTCCGCCATCTGCTCCGCCATCTCGGTCCTGTCGGCGAGCGTCGACTGCGAAAGCATAAGGCCGACCATCATGATGTTGCCGTTTGCAGAGCTCTGGAGAAGCTGGAGCATCTCCCTGTCGCTCAGAGTTTCATTGCCTACCGTGACGACGGTCTTCGCTTCCGGCGTCTCGCTCTGTTCCTCGGCGAAGCCGGAGGCGGCGAAGGCCGTGACACAGAAAGCTGCCGCCAGCGCCGCAGCGATTTTTTTCTTTCCAAACATAATGAATCCCCCTCGAACTACAATTAGTCTTTTGACGCGGATATGCTAGCATAAAAAAAAGAATCCGAGAAGGTGCGCCTTCCCGGATTCTTGCGAGTTTTTCGCCGCTTCGTTAAATTTTCGTAAATTCCAGCTTTTCTCCGTCCGACGAAACTTTTATTCTTTCACCTGCGCTGAGCCCGCCTTCGAGCAGGCGGTTCGAGATTTCGTCTTCAACCATGCGCTGTATCGTCCTGCGCAGCGGGCGCGCGCCGTATTTCGGATCGTAGCCCCTGTCGAGGATGAACTTTTTCGCGCTCTCGTCCGCCTCTATCTCTACGCCGTTTTCGCGCGCGCGTTTCTCAACCTCGCCGAGCATTATGTCGACTATCTTAAGCAGTTCGTCTTTGCCGAGCGGGTCGAAGACGAGTATTTCGTCTATCCTGTTGAGGAATTCGGGGCGGAACGCCTTGCGCGCAGCCTCCGTGACGGTCTCGCGCATTTTGCGCCTGTCCGCCGCGGCCGCCTCCTCCGCTCCGCCGAAGCCGAGCGCGCGCGTGCGCATATTCTCCGTCACGCCGATGTTGCTCGTCATTATAACGACGCAGTTTCGGAAGTCGCTGACGTGCCCCTTGCCGTCCGTGAGACGCCCGTCCTCCAGAAGCTGGAGCAGGACGTTGAAGACGTCGGGGTGGGCCTTTTCTATCTCGTCGAAGAGCACGACCGAATACGGGCGGCGGCGAATCGCTTCAGTCAGTTTGCCACCTTCCTCGAATCCGACATATCCGGGCGGCGCGCCGATGAGCTTCGCCGCTTCGTGGCGCTCCATGTATTCGCTCATATCTATTCTTATCATGGCGTCCTCGCTGCCGAAGAGGAACTCGGCCAGCGAACGCGCCAGTTCCGTCTTGCCGACGCCGGTCGGCCCGAGGAAGAGGAAGCTGCCGACGGGGCGCTTCGGGTCCTTCATTCCGCTTCTTGCGCGCCGCACGGCGCGCGCTACGGCGTGCAGCGCCTCGTCCTGTCCTATTACGCGCTTCCTCAGCTCGTCTTCCATGCGCAGCAGACGTCGGCTTTCCTCTTCCGTCAGCTGCGTCACCGGGATTCCCGTGTTTTCCGCGACGATCTCGGCGATCGCCTCTGCCGTGATTTCGGGCTGTATTTTATTCTGCTTCTCCGTCCATTCCCTGCGCCACTGCTCGCTCTGCTCCTTGGCCTTGCGTTCCTCGTCGCGCAGATAGGCGGCCTTTTCAAACTCCTGCGCCGCGGCGGCCTCCTCTTTTTCCTTGCGGAGGTCGTCGATGCTTCTTTCAAGAGCTTTCAGCTCGTCCGGCGCTTCAAGCGTCTTTATGCGGGCGCGCGCCGAGGCTTCGTCTATGAGGTCTATTGCCTTGTCGGGGAGGAATCTGTCTGTAACGTAGCGTTTCGAGAGCGACGCCGCCGCTTCGAGCGCCGCGTCGGTTATGCGCACGCGGTGGTGCTGCTCGTATCTTTCGCGCAGCCCCTTGAGTATCAGCACCGTCTCTTCAACGGGGGGCTCGTCCACCTGCACAGGCTGGAAGCGCCGTTCGAGCGCGGCGTCCTTCTCTATGTACTTGCGGTACTCGTTTATCGTGGTCGCGCCGATCACCTGGAATTCTCCGCGCGCGAGGCTCGGCTTCAAAATGTTCGCCGCGTCCACCGCGCCCTCGGCCCCGCCAGCTCCGACTATCGTGTGTATCTCGTCTATGAAGAGTATTATCCCCTTGGTCTCGCGTATCTCCTTTACGAGCCGCCTCATGCGTTCCTCGAACTCGCCGCGGTATTTCGTCCCCGCCACGAGGTTCGCTACGTTGAGCTGCATTACGCGCTTGCCCTTGAGCACCTCGGGAATGTCGCCGGAGAATATCCTCTGCGCGAGCCCTTCGGCGACCGCCGTCTTGCCTACGCCCGGCTCGCCTATCAGAACTGGGTTGTTCTTCGTGCGTCGGGAGAGTATCTGCACGACGCGCTGAATCTCCTTCGCGCGCCCTATCACAGGGTCAAGTTCGCCGTTCGCTGCGAGCTTTGTCAGATCTGTGGCGAGCTGGTCGGTTATCGGCGTGTTCGACTGCGCTTCGCGCTTTGCGCTCTGTTCGCTGCGGCGCGGCTCCTTCGGAGCGCCCGAGCCGACGGTGCGGCCTCCTTCGCGCAGCTCGGCGATGAGCGCGCGGCATCCAGCGAGCGTCATTCCGTGGGCCGCGAGCACATGCGCCGCCATCCCCTCGCGTTCCGCGAGGATTGCGAGGAATATATGTTCCGTCCCTATATAATTCATCCCCATGCGCCGCGCCTCGCGCATTGCAAGGTCCATGACTACCTTCACGCGCTGGCTCGTCGGGAGGTCGCGTTCTTCGGCATACGGCGTGCCCACGCCTGCGTTGCGTTCTATCTCGCTGACTAAGGTTTCCGGCGACGTCCTGTAATACATCAGCACGCGCGAAATTATTGTATCGTTGTCATAGAGCAGCGCGAGCAGCACGTGCTCCGTCCCTATGACGTCATGGCCCATCCTCAGGGCCTCTTTATGCGCTATCTGGAATACGCGCTTCCCGCGTTCCGTAAAATCCTGCCACATCTATATATTCTGTTCTCCGTTCGTTTCGTTGGAATTTCTGAGCTCGCTTATCCTGTCGCGGAGCTTCGCGGCGTATTCGTAATCCTCCGCCTTGACCGCTTCGAGCATCTTTTTTTCAAGCGCCGCCATCTCTTCCACGGCGGTCATGACCTTGTCTTCGGCGGCATCCTGCGCAGCCGCTTCCGGCTGTTCCGCCCCGTCCTTATGTTCGAACATCGAATCCGGCAGCTCTTTGCCGCAGTGCGGGCAGATATGCCTGGCGCTCTTCTTGTTCGCGTATGCGCTGCGAAGCGCAGGCATCACAAGCTCTCTGAAAGCTTCATCTATGCCCATCAGCCCTTCCACAGAGAAGGACAATTTCATCAGATTCGTTACGTCGTTCATGTTGAGGAACTCTCCCGCGCATTCCCTGCAAAGGTGCTGCACGCGCTTCTCCCCGTTCACAACGCTGACGAGATGTATTTCAGCCCGTCTCGTCCCGCACTGTTCACACAGCATATAACCCGCCTCCTGTCCTAGCTGAGCGCAAGGCTTGTCAGCAATTTTTTAAGCAATGACGCTCTCATTATTTCTCTTTTATGTATCGATATGTCGTAGAGATTTTTCCCGTTTTCTTCCTGGTCCCGCAGCGCGACCTCTATGATGAGGCGCTCGCGCGGGGAAAGCATCTTTCTGTTCTGGAGGTTCATCAGCAGCCGCCGCGAATCCTGCTCGGAAATTTTGTTTCCAACGAGATCCTCAAGATGGACCGCCTCTTCGTCACAGTTCTTAAAGGTAAGCTGCACGACGCGGATGTATCCGTGGCCGCCGCGCTGGCTCTCTACTATGAATCCGTTCTCCGGCGCGAAACGGCTCCTGAGAACATAATTTATCTGGCTCGGCACGCATTCGAAATGCTCCGCGAGATCTTTCCGCCGGAGCAGTATCGTTCCGCCTCCGTTTTCTTCAAGAAGATGACCGATGTATTCCTCTATCTTTCTCGTAAGACTTGACGACGCCACCGCGCTCACTCCGTTTCAGAATTTCGGCCCGCACGGGCCGCGCACTGTACAAACACAGTCGTTGACTGTCGTTATATTCCGCGAGCTTGTTTCTCCTGGTTTTACGCCCGTTTCCGCAATTCCTGTATAATCCGGCAGACTGCGCGTTGACTCTACGAAAACCGGCCCGGCTTTTATGTCGATGCGCCGCCTTGAAATTCAGGCTTGATTTAGCTCGCTTCTGTTTAACAGAATGTGTTCATTCTGTGCCATTGCGTGTATTTTACTCTATTACAACAAAAAGGTCAAGAAAAGACAAAGAAATATTTCTGTCTTTCCCTGACCT